>JAJYAH010000848.1 GCA_021779635.1 Pseudomonadota bacterium
CTCTCCTTGCTGCCATCTCAAAGAATTCACCGGCCAGGCAAGCCGGCCGGCTCCCGTGCCGACAGCCGTTGGGCGATCCCGGCTGGTCTCCTGATCCGGAACATAATGAACGCCAGATGACGAAATCGAGGCGGTCATCGGCCATTCAGGTTTGATCCGGCAGAATGCTCGCTAGCGGCACCGGGGCGTCACGAAACAAACATACCCGGCGCGGCAACTGGTGTCCGGCTTTCCGGTGTCATCCATGCACGTAAACCTGGCGATTGCAGTTCGCTCGCTTTCGGCTTTGCTGACAGGCTTGGTGGTTTTTGCGTGCTTCGGTGCAGCCGACGGCCTGACGGCGGATCCGGTTCAGCAACCGACCGCGATCCAGTTTTCCTTCGACCGTCCGATCAACGCGAGTGCCGCCCCCTTCGTGCTGGCGGCCGCCGACGGTTTGTTCGGTTCGGAAGGTCTCGCGGTCACCACCCATATCGCCAACGGATCGCCGGACGCCATCACGCGTGTCGCCGCCGGCACTAGCGATTTGGCGCTCGTCGACATCAACGCGCTGATCCGCTTTCACGACAGGTCGGACGCGCCGCACGTCAAGGCGGTGTTTGTGCTGTTCAACACATCGCCCTACGCCCTCATTGCCCGCAAGAGCCGGGGCATCCACGCGCTGTCCGATATCGAAGGCAAAACGCTCGGCGTCGCCGACGGTGACCTGTCGATCTGGCTATGGCCCGCACTGGCACGGCAAAACGGAATCAAGATCGCAAGCGTCAAGCAGGAACACTTCGGTGCCGCGGTGCGGGAGCCGATGCTGTCGGCGGGTCAGGTCGACGCCGTGAGCGGATTCTCCTATCTGGCCGCAGTCAATCTCAGGGATCGCGGCGTACCTGCCGACGACCTTGCGGTGTTTCGATATGCCGACTATGGCTGCGAGGCCTACGGGTTCGCGGTGATCGTCAATCCGGCATTCGCTGCCGCGCGGCCCGAGGCGGTGAAAGGTTTCCTGCGCGCGGTGGTGGCCGGCACCCATCTGGCCATCCGGCAGCCGGAGCGCGCGGCGGGCGAAGTGGCCAGCCGGATGGATGACGGATCGCCCGAGCTGGAGCTGGAACGCCTGCGCACCCTGATTCACGACAACATCCTCACCAGCGAAGTGCAGCGCAACGGCATCGGCGGCATCGATCCGGTCCGCCTGGACCGCTCGATCGACCAGATCGCCGAGGGCTTCAAATTCAAGAAGCGGCCCTCCGCGGCGGATATTTTCGACGAGAGTTTCCTACCCCCGCTCGGCGGCCGCCTGATCAATTGAGTAAAATGCCGGCGGACGCTGTATCTCCGTGACAATCCCTGATTAGAATGGCGGTTCAGACGATCGTTTGTCCCGCCGACCCGGAGCCCATGGCATGTCCATGCTTCGCCTCTATACCCGCGTCCTTGAGTTGCTCGGCAAGGAGGCGCGGCTGGGCTGGATTCTCGCCGGCGCCAATCTGCTGCTGGCCGGCGCCCAATTCGCCGAGCCCGTGCTGTTCGGCCGCATCGTTGACGTCCTTTCCGGCAAACCGCCCACGGCTCCGGGTGCGTCATCGTCGGCGTGGCCGCTATTGGCGACCTGGGCGGCGTTCGGCCTGTTTACCATCAGCTGCAGCGCCGCGGTCGCGCTGCACGCGGATCGGCTGGCGCACCGCCAGCGCCAGGCGGTGCTGACGAGCTATTTCGAGCACATCATGCAATTGCCGCTGACCTTCCACACCGGCACCCATTCCGGTCGCCTGATGAAGGTGATGTTGAACGGCACTGACTCGCTGTGGCGGCTGTGGCTCGGATTTTTCCGCGAGCATTTCGCCGCGATCATGTCGCTGGTGGTGCTGCTGCCGCTGGCGTTCTACATCAACTGGCGGCTGGCGATCCTGCTCTTCGTGCTGTGCGTGGTGTTCACGGTGCTGACCACGATGGTGGTGCGCAAGACCTACGGCATGCAGAGCGAAGTCGAGTCGCATTACAGCGACCTCTCCGCACGCGCCTCCGATGCGCTCGGCAATGTGGCGTTGGTGCAAAGCTTCGTGCGTATCGATGCCGAGGTGCAGGGGCTGCGTTTCGTCGCCGACAAGCTGCTGGCGGTGCAGATGCCGGTGCTGTCGTGGTGGGCGCTGGTTACCGTCATCACCAGGGCGTCGACCACCATCACCGTGCTGGCGATCTTCACCGTCGGCATCGCGCTGCACGAGCAGGGTCTCACCACGGTCGGCGAGATCGTGATGTTCGTGAGTTTCGCCACCATGCTGATCCAGAAGCTCGAACAGGTGGTCAGCTTCATCAACAACGTCTTCATGGAGGCGCCGCGGCTGCAGGAATTCTTCAACGTGCTGGATGCCGTGCCCGCGGTTCGCGACCGGCCCGACGCGATCGATCCCGGGCGACTCTCGGGCCTGGTCGAATTCAACGACGTCTCGTTCTCCTATGACGGCAAGCGGCCGGCGGTCGAGGATGTCTCCCTCACCGCGCTGCCCGGCCAGACCATCGCGCTGGTCGGCCCGACCGGGGCTGGCAAATCGACCGCCATCGCCCTGCTGCACCGCGCCTTCGATCCACAGTCCGGGTTCATCAAGATCGACGGCATGGATGTCCGTGGCCTGACGCTGACGGCGCTGCGGCGGAATATCGGGGTGGTGTTTCAGGAAGCGCTGCTGTTCAACCGCTCGATCGCCGACAATCTGCGGGTCGGCAAACCGGATGCTACCCTTCAGGAAATGCGGGTCGCCGCGGCGCGCGCGCAGGCGCTGGAGTTCATCGAACGCAGCGAGCAGAAATTCGACACCAATGCCGGCGAGCGGGGGCGCATGCTGTCCGGAGGCGAGCGGCAGCGGCTGGCGATCGCACGGGCCATGCTGAAAGACCCACCGATCCTGATCCTCGATGAGGCGACCAGCGCGCTCGATGCCGTCACCGAGGCCAAGGTCAACGCCGCACTCGACGAAGTGATGAAGGGACGCACCACCTTCGTGATCGCGCACCGGCTCTCGACCATACGTAACGCCACGCGCATCCTGATGTTCGACAACGGACGGGTGATCGAAAGCGGAACTTTCGATGAACTGGTGGCGAAAGGCGGCCGTTTTGCGGAACTGGCGAGGGCCCAGTTCATGGTCCAGGAGAATGCGCGGGCCGGCCTTGCCCGAAAGGAGGTCAGCAACGACGCTGTCAAGATTTAGGCATTGCCGAACTTCGGCCTATTTTCTCTCCACGATTTAATCTCGCAGCCTCTGTTCCGGGGCGGCAAGCCGGTATAGGTTCGCTCCGCCTCAAGCCACGGT
>JAJYAH010000095.1 GCA_021779635.1 Pseudomonadota bacterium
TGCGAGAAGTAGACGCCTTCGCGCTCGGAAAGACCGAGCACAACGGTGATTTTGTTGTCCGGCGCCACGTCGGCAATGGTTCCGGCGCACAAGTATCCCACTCGATACCCTACTTGAACGTTTGGTCGCAGCTGATCCCGGAGCCGAGATGATCGGCCATGATCTAGTGCCTTTGCACGAACTGGAGCGGTTGAGGTCCACAATTGCAAGCTTGACCGCTCCTGAAACGATCAACCGCAGGTCCGCTTTGCTTTAAGATGGGCAGCCAAACACACGGATCCGGTCGAGAACCCCCTAGTACACCAGACCTGACGACTGACTGACATAGATCAACAGCCTCCCGTCAGCCTGAGGAGAGTATCAGTTCGCCTGCCATGCAGGTGCGTTCTCTGGAAGCTGCAGCCGAAACCGGGCCGGGGCCGTGCTCAAAGGGAAAGGAGGTACCGCAACGCGGATTGCGGACGTGCAAAGCTTCGATTTGGACCAGCTGGCGATATGGGAAGGTTGATGACACATTTCTTTTTTCAGGTGACCTTGCGGCTCACCCCATGGCGGGGCCTAGGTCGAACCATAGTTGCATTGGCATTCATCGGTCTGCCGTCGATCGCGATGGCTGAGGATGCGGTGAAACTCAGCCCGGAGCAGGCAACGAGCCTTGGAGTTCGCGTCGTACATCCTGTTGCGAGCCCAACCGACAAGACTCTTCCCTATCCCGCCCAGATCGTGATCCCTACGCCACAATTGTGGGTCGTGAGCAGTCCTGTCGCCGGCATGGTGACCGGCCTTTTGGTCGCCCGCGGCGACCGCGTCAACACCGGTCAGCCGCTCGTCATCATGGAGAGCCCAAGCTTTGTGTCGCAGCAACGCGACTACTTGCAGGCCGTTGCGCAGGACATTCTTGCCACCCAGCAACTCAACCGGAACACCCAGCTCTTTCAGACAAGCGCCGTGGCGCAGCGAGTTCTGGAAGCCAGCCAGAACGAAGCCCGTCAGGCAGGCATCATGGTTGCGGAGCGGCGGCAAATGCTTCGGCTCAGCGGTCTCTCGGATGAGGCGATTGCGAAACTGATCAGCGAGGCCGCCATCACAGCGACCCTTTCCGTCGTTGCGCCGCGGCCTGCGACGGTCGTCGACATCTTGGTATCTCCCGGCCAGCGGGTGGAGCAAACAGCATCGCTTATCAAGCTCGCGCAGCTGTCTCCGCTATGGGTCGAGATCGCCATACCTGCATCGAACATCCGCGCCATCCGTCCAGGCGCGAAGGTGGAAGTTGACGGCTATGCCACGCCAGGTCAGGTGGTGCTGGTTTCCGAGACTGCCGATGCCGCCACCCAAACCGTATTGGTCCGCGCAGAGGTGCCCAACACCGGCGAACTGCGGCCCGGGCAAACGGCCCAGGCGCGCATCGGCTTCGCGTCCTCGGCTGAAAGCGCCTGGGAGCTTCCCTACAGCGCGCTGATCCGGCGCGGCGAGCAGGCCTCGGTGTTCGTGGCGACACCCGGCGGCTTCCGTCTGGTGCCGGTCACGCTGCTTGAGGAGGACCAGGACCATGTCGTGGTCTCCGGCGCAATCACCGACCAGGACGAAGTCGCCGTCGGCGGCATCTCGGCGCTGCGTGGAATCCTCCTCAAGCTTGGAGCCGGCTAGTCATGCTCGAGCGCCTGGTCGCATTTGCGCTTTCGCAGCGGCTGTTCGTCGCGCTTGGCGTGCTTCTGTTGATCGGCGCCGGACTGGTTATGTTGCCGAGCCTGCCGATCGACGCGTTTCCGGATGTCTCGCCCGTCCAGGTCAAGGTCATCATGAAGGCGCCGGGCCTCACTCCGGAAGAGGTCGAACAGCGGATCACCGTGCCGATCGAGCTTGAACTGCTCGGCTTGCCCGACAAGAAGATCCTTCGCTCCACTACAAAATACGCGCTCGCTGACATCACGGTCGATTTTGAGGACGGCACCGACATCTACTGGGCGCGCAACCAGGTCTCTGAGCGCCTGGCCAACATCGCGCGCGACCTGCCGGACGGCGTGAGCGGCGGGCTGGCTCCGATCACGAGCCCGCTCGGCGAAATGTTCATGTTCACCATCGACAGTCCGGATCTGTCGCTCGCCGAGCGGCGCAGCCTGCTGGATTGGGTGATCCGCCCGGCGCTGCGAACGGTACCCGGCGTCGCCGACGTCAACTCGCTTGGTGGCCATGTCCGCGCTTTCGAGATAGTCCCGCTCACCGATGCGCTAGCCGCACGCGGCATTTCCTATGACCTGTTTCGGCGTGCGATCGACGCCAACAGCCGCAACGATGGGGCTGGCCGGGTCAACCAGGGCGAAGACAGCGCCCTCGTACGGATCGAAGGCAGCATCCGTACGATCGAGGATATCAGGCAGATCGTCATCGACACCAAGGACGGCATTCCGATCCGGGTCAAGGACGTCGCCCGGGTGCAGGTGGGATCAATGACGCGTTACGGCGCCGTGACGACCGATGGGCACGGCGAAACGGTGGAAGGACTTGTTCTTGGGCTGCGTGGCGCCAATGCCCGCCAACTCGTCAGCGATGTGCGCGCTCGCCTCGAAGAGCTCAAGCCGTGGCTGCCGCAGGGCGTCACCATCAACGTGTTTTACGACCGCAGCCGGTTGGTCGACCGCGCCGTCGGGACCGTCATCCGAGCGCTCGGTGAGGCAACCGTCCTGGTGATCGTCTTGTTGCTCCTTTTCCTGGGCAATTGGCGAGCTTCGCTGGTGATCGCTCTGAGCCTGCCGCTTGCGATCGTTATCGCGCTGATCGTCATGCGCATCGTGGGCATGTCGGCGAACCTGATGAGCCTCGGCGGCCTTGCCATAGCAATCGGCATGCTGATCGACGCGCTGGTGGTGGTTGTCGAAAACGTTGTGGGAAATCTCAGCAAGGAAGTGCATGGAAAGGCCGCGCCGCTTGTCCACATCATTTTCCGCTCGGTCTCTGAGGTGCTGCAACCCGTCGCATCCGGCGTGCTGATCATCATGATCGTGTTCGTACCGTTGCTCACGCTGCAGGGACTTGAGGGCAAGCTGTTCATCCCCGTCGCGCTCGCGATCATATTCGCGCTGGGCGCCTCGCTACTGTTGGCGCTCACCGTCATTCCTGTGGCGACCTCGTTTCTGCTCAAGAGCGCTTCACACCACGAGCCGTGGCTGATCCGTACCGCGTTGCGGCTGTATACTCCTGCACTTAACTGGGCCCTGAACAACGAAGGCAAGGTGATCATTGCCGCGCTGGTTGCTCTGGCTGCCGCGGGTTACGCCTATACCCAGCTCGGCAAGACGTTCATGCCGACCATGGATGAAGGCGATACCATCGTCAGCGTCGAAGCGCTGCCATCCATCAATCTCGACGAGATGATTGCAATCAACACAAGGCTCCAGTCCGCGATCCTCGCGAAGGTGCCTGACGTGAAAGGCATCGTGGCCCGGACCGGATCCGACGAGCTCGGCCTGGATCCGATGGGACCCAACCAGACCGATACATTTCTGGTCTTGAAATCCGCTGAAGAGCGGAAGACAGGCGACAAATTTGCTCTGATTGAGGAACTGCGGCACGTGCTGGCCGATTTCCCTGGGCTATCGCTCAGCTTTACGCAGCCGATCGACATGCGCGTGCAGGAGATGATCAGCGGCGTGCGCGGCGATGTCGCGGTGAAGATTTTTGGGCCTGATATCGCCAGACTCAACGAGATTGCCAGCAAGCTGTCGGCCATTCTATCCAGCATCGATGGCGCCGAGGATGTCTACACCACCCTCAACGAGGGAGCGCAATATTACACGGTTGCCGTCAACCGCATGGAGGCAGGGCGTCTCGGCCTGACGGTGGACGCGATCTCCAACTCGCTGCGTACCCAGATCGAAGGCCGCACGATCGGCACGGTGCTGGAAGAAGGACGCCGCACCCCGCTTCTGGTCCGCGGCAGCGAGACGACGCGGGAGGCGCCCACGCTGCTGGCGAGCCTGCCACTGACGCTCGCCTCCGGTCAGCACGTCGCGCTATCGCAGGTCGCCCGCATTCATCGCGTCGACGGTCCCGTCGTGGTCAACCGCGAGAACGGATACCGAATGAGCATCGTACGCGCCAATGTGCGCGGACGCGATATGGTCGGCTTCGTCGAGGCCGCCCAGCAAAAAGTTGCGGCGGAGTTGCCGCTGCCGCAGGGTTACCGACTCACCTGGGGTGGCCAGTTTGAAAATCAGCAACGCGCCGCCGCTCGGCTCTCGATCGTGGTACCGGTTGCAATCGGCCTCATTTTCGTGCTGCTGTTCACGACATTCGGTTCGATCCGCCAGGCGCTGTTGGTGCTGGTCAACATTCCTTTCGCGGTCATTGGCGGTGTCTTTGCGCTGGTCCTGACGGGCGAGTATCTCTCGGTTCCAGCCTCGGTCGGGTTCATCGCGCTACTCGGCATTGCGGTCCTCAACGGCGTCGTGCTGGTGTCCTATTTCAATCAACTCCGCGCCCATGGCATGCCCGAGGGACGGGTTGTCGTTGAGGGCACCAAGCGCAGGCTTCGACCTGTCTTGATGACGGCAAGCATCACCGCCCTGGGCCTCATCCCGCTGCTATTTGCCACCGGGCCGGGATCTGAAATCCAACGCCCGTTGGCGATCGTGGTGATTGGCGGTCTCGTCTCGTCGACGACTTTGACGTTGATCCTGCTGCCTATCCTCTATCGCCGGTTTGGCGGCGTCGCCAAGGAGGCCAAATGAGTGCCGAACTGGTCTGCCTCACGTTGATTGCCGCGCGATCGCTTCGTGATGAGCTGTTCGACTATCTCAGCGAACAGAGCGACCTCGCGTCCGGGTTTACGGCTTCCGATGTCGCCGGACATGGCCCCGACGTACGATTGCAGACGTCGGCCGAGCGGGTCAAAGGCAACGCCGACGAGCTAATGGTGTGGACGATTCTTCAGCCGCAAGATGCTACACGGCTACTTGAACGGCTTAAGACGGCGTTCGCCGGATCGAGGATAGTCTATTGGATCATGCCGGTTTCGGGATTTGGCGTGATCGACGTCCCGAATCGATAGATCCTCGCCGATATCGAACTTCACGCTCCGGATCGGCGTACGCCCTATCTCAGGCGATCGAGCGAGGTACCAGCAGGGGCAAGCGCTTCAGCCCGGCGAAAATCCGCGTCGGCACCGACCTGGTCTCCGATTCGTGCCTTCATTGTTCCGCGCTCACGGATTGCAGCCTGCATTCTTCGGGTCAGCTTTGATGACTACATCGAGGTCCGCGATCGCGCGATCCACCAGTCACTTGTGACCAAAGGCCGCAGCCCGAGTGCCAACCGCGCGAAATAGTTCGGCTTGAGCCGAATGGCATGACTAAAATCCGCAATCGCGCGGTCGAACTCGCCCTTGGCCATCAACGCCACACCGCGATTGTGGATCGCGACGTAATAGTCTGGCATCAGAACGTAGCTGACAATTGGCTGATACAGATCAACAGCGTCCTGTCAGCCGACTTCAAGTATTGTCAAGCGTTCTCGTCAACAACTTGTGACGATGCACTGAAAGGACCGAGTCATGCGCCGATTACGGCTGTTGGTGTTCGCCGCAATGATATGCCTTCCATGGGCTGAGACCGCTCAGGCGGAGAAGTTCAATCAGGCCTGCACTTCCGTCCCGCGCCATTTGTGGCTCTCGCTGCAAGCGCTGGAAACGAAAGTCGAAGCGCGAGGTTACAAGATCCTCAAGAGCAGGCTAACGAGCACTTGCGCCGCGTTCGAAGCGCTCAACGAGGACGGGGCAAGCGTTGAGCTGTTCGTCGATCCCACGAATGGTGAGATCAAAGGCAGGGTAAAGCTTCCGCACGCCGCCGAAAACACCCCGACGGACCGCCCTAATGGGACATCATGAGGCAAAATGGTGTCTCATCCAACAGACCTCGGGTCATTCCACCGAACATCCATTCGCCAAGCCGGCTATGGCCATAAGCTCCGGTCGCGATTAGATCGGCATTGTCCTCTTTCGCCACACGGATGAGGTGACGCACGTCGGATTCGTACCCTATGCCCCTGCAGATATTTGGCAACATCGCGAACGCGCCGCCGCGCCACATCTTGTTCATCCGACGTGCGGATCTCCACGATCGTCACCCGCGAAGCCTTCCTCAGAAACGGCAGAGCACCATGAACCGCAAGTCGCGCCTCTCTCGTATCCTTCCAGCCCACCACGATCCGGTCGGCCTGCAATTCATGCACGTGCTCCGGCACCAGAACCGTCGGCCGCCCCATTCGCTAGACCGCTTCCGCGGGATCGATCAGACGATACGGGTCCACCTGCCCCCGCTTGCTTTTTACCACGACAGATCGGCGGACCTGGCCTCGTTCGCAAGAAAAGCGTTGGGGTATTCGACGCCCCAGCGCCACTCGACCTTCTCCTTCGGAAAGCCGACGATCTCCCGAAACCACTGCTCTTTTTCGGCCAGAGCGGTCTTCATCCGCTTGACCTCCTCCGGAGTGGTCTCCCGAATGATCACGCCTTCGGCCACAAAGTTGGGCTCGATGGCAAACGCAGAGACGCCGACGATCGAAGCCTCGAACTTGGCCGCGATGGATCGCGCCACTCGTACCAGCTCCTCCGCCTGCTGCGCAGGATCGATGTAAACCATGATTGAAGCGACCGTCATAACCTGATCCTCCACTGGCACGTAGCTATTCTTCGCTCAACGTCGCGCCGATCGGTTGACGTAGATCAACAGGGAATACGCTACCGCCCCCATAGATTGCACGTAGCCAGAGAAAGAGCCCGCATGAGAAGAGAGTTGGTACCTGCATCGAACGAGTTCCGGCCGGCGGCGCTGCCGCCGATAGACGAAAGCGTCGGCAGCGAATCGTTCCGGGCGATCGATCGGATGCGCGAGGCCTTTGCGGCGCAGTTGACGGCAGGACTTTCCCCCGCATCGCTCGCTCTCGCCTTCTTTGATTGGTCCATTCACCTTGCGTCAGCTCCTGGAAAACGGCTGGAATTGCTTGACAAGGCGATGCGGAAGACCGGCCGTCTTATGGCTCATTGTGCGTCGGCAGCAACGAACCCTAACACGCCCTCATGCATCGAGCCTCTTGCCGGCGACAACCGGTTTCGCGCCAAGGAATGGCAAGAACAGCCCTACAATCTATTGACTCAAGCCTTTTTGCTCAATCAGCAATGGTGGCACAACGTGACTCACGAAGTGCCCGGCGTTACTCCGCATCATGAAGATGTGGTGTCTTTCGCCACGCGCCAGTTCCTCGATTTGTTCTCGCCCTCGAATTTCCCGTTCTTCAACCCCGAGGTGATCAAGAGGACGACCGAGACCGGCGGCGCCAATTTCATCCAGGGCTTTCGGAACTGGGTGGAAGACATCCACCGGCTCGGGGCCGGCCAGCCGCCGGCCGGCTCCGAGAACTTCCAGGTTGGCAAGGATGTCGCCGTCACACCCGGCAAAGTCGTCTACCGGAACCATCTTGCCGAATTGATCCAATATGCACCGACGACAGAAAAAGTGCTGGCAGAACCGGTGTTGATCGTGCCGGCATGGATCATGAAATACTATATCCTCGATCTATCGCCGCAGAATTCGCTCATCCGGTATTTGGTCGGACAAGGCCATACCGTCTTCTGTATCTCCTGGCGCAATCCAGGCGCCGAAGATCGCAACCTCACCATGGCTGATTATCGGTCCTGCGTCATGGCCGCGCTCGCCGCGGTTAACGCCATCGTCCCTGACCGCAAGATCCATGCGACCGGATATTGCCTGGGAGGAACACTTTTGGCGATCACAGCCGCCGCCATGGCGCGCGCGGGCGACGACCGCCTGGCGACTGTCACTCTCCTCGCCGCTCAGACCGACTTTACCGAACCTGGTGAACTCGCCCTCTTCATTGACCACAGCCAAATGCATTTCCTTGAAAGCATGATGTGGAACAGGGGCTATCTCTCCGCCGACCAGATGGCAGGCGCCTTTCAGCTGCTGCGCTCCAACGATCTCGTCTGGTCGCGGCTCGTGCGCGACTATCTCATGGGCGAGCGCGCACCGATGATCGACCTGATGGCGTGGAACGCGGACTCGACCCGCATGCCCTATCGAATGCATTCGGAGTATCTGCGACGGCTCTATCTTGACAATGAGTTGGCGGCCGGCCATTTCATGGTCGAGGAACGCTCGGCCGCGCTCCAGAACATTCATACATCGATGTTCGTCGTCGGAACGGAACGCGACCATGTCGCCCCCTGGCGGTCTGTCTATACAATCCACTATCATACAGATGCTGACATCACGTTTGTTCTTGCAAGCGGCGGGCATAACACTGGCATCGTCAGCGAGCCCAGCCAGCAAAGCCGGCATTTTCGTATTGCCACCAAGAGAACATCAGACCCTTGTCTTGACCCGGATGAGTGGGCAGTGGCTGCGACATTGAAGGATGGGTCATGGTGGATGGCTTGGGCCGATTGGCTCGCCAATCACTCCACGCAAGGGCGCGTGCCTCGGCCTTCGATGGGGGGCGCAAATGGTTACATGCCGATCGAGGAGGCTCCAGGCACCTACGTCCTCCAGCACTGACGGCGACTTGACCGATGCGGCCGAGCGCCATTAATCGCGGCTAGGAGGCGCGTCGATAGGGGAGACGTCTCAAAATCAGCGCCCCACGCGCCAGAAAGGCTTCAGCAATTCCAGCGCGAAAAGGATCAGCAGCGCCGACCCTATCGTCACCGCCAGATCATTAGGGTGCAGCGCACCGAACCGGAACAACTCGCGCAAAGCTGGAACGTTTAGGCACAAGCCAAGCATCGCGCATACACCAAGTAGGATTGAGAGCAGCGCGACGTTGGGGCGAACCAGAGCGAGCTTGAGGGATGAACTGAAGGACCGGTTCACAAGGATCAGGCTAAAGATGCCAAGGATAAGCGACACAAAGGTGAGGGCCCGCACCTCATCTTCAGGCATACCGCTCTTCAGCGCAAAGACGAACATCGCCCCCGCCATTGCAAACGCAAGAGCACCCTGCAAAGCGCCCCAGGCGATCAAGGGAAGCGGCAACAGCGGCTCGGCCGGCGAGCGCGGCGGCCGGCGCATGATCTCCTCCTCCTCTTCCTCAGCCTCGAAGACCAGGGAGCAGACAGGGTCAATGACCAATTCGAGGAAGGCGATGTGGATGGGACTGAAAATGATAGGCAATCCGAGAAGAAGCGGCAGCAAGGCGAGGCCTGCAATCGGCACATGGACCGCCACGATAAAGGTCATCGCCTTGCGCAGATTGTCATAGATACGACGACCCAACCTGATCGCGGTGACGATGGAGCCGAAGTCGTCGTCCAGCAGCACGATCGAGGAGGCTTCGCGGGCGACGTCCGTGCCGCGGCCGCCCATGGCGATCCCGATATGCGCAGCTTTCAGTGACGGCGCATCGTTGACGCCGTCGCCGGTCATGGCGACGATTTGCCCGTCGGCTTTCAGCGCCTCCACGATACGGAGCTTTTGCTCGGGCAAGATCCGTGCAAACACCACCGAGCTCCGCACGCGAGAGACCAGTGCAGCCGCGTCCTCCTTGTCGATCATGTCACCCGTCACCGCCTCGTTCGCCGCAAGGCCGGCCTGGCGCGCGATGGCAATGGCGGTCGCCGGATAATCGCCAGTGATCATCGCAACCCTGATGCCGGCCGATTGGCACTCCCGCACCGCGGCCGGAACATTTGGGCGCAGCGGGTCAGCGAAGCCGATAAGGCCGAGCAGTTTGAAGGCAAATTCGGTGGGGACATCGGGTAAACCTGTCCCGACATACTGAGTGCGTGCGACGGCTAGGACCCGCATCCCGGCCGCCGCCATGGCGTTCACTGAAGCCGCTAGATTAGCGATTTCGCTCTTCGAGAGCCGGCACAGGCGACCGATGGCCTCGGGAGCACCCTTCGCTGCCACAATCAGCGAGCCGCCGTCGTTCGGCGCCCAGACCTGTGTGACCGCAAGAAGCTCCGGCCTTAGGCCGTAAGTCCTTACCAGCTTTGCGCCGACGCTTGGCGAGTGACCTTCCTGTCCGGATAGACCGTCCGCAAGCTCGCGGAGCGCCCTTTCCATCGGATCGAACGCCTCCGGCGCGCTTGCCAGAACGCCATAGGCCACGACCTGCTGAAAGCTCTGCCCAGCCGGACCAGCGTCGACGGGGTGCCATTCTCCTTCCGGCGTCCTCAGTTCAGCAACGGACATCCGATTTTCGGTCAGCGTGCCGGTCTTGTCCGTGCACAGTACGGTCGCCGATCCGAGGACTTCGATGGCGGTAGAGCGCCGGGTCAGCACCCGGGCGCGTGAGATGCGCCAGGCGCCCATCGCCATGAAGACTGTGAGCACCACCGGAAATTCCGCCGGCAGCATCGACATGCCGATGGTAATTCCGGCCAGCAGTGCTTCCAGCCATCCGCCGCGGAATAAGCCGTAGAGCACCATAACGACCACGCTGACGGCACCACCGCCGATCGCCGCCAGCCGGACCAGATTGCGGGTCTGGATTTGCAATCTGGGCGCCTCGGGTTCGAGGCGATGAAGCAACTGGCCGATCTTGCCCATCTGACTGTTGGCGCCGGTGGCAACGACCTCGGCGGTGCCGGCGCCGCGAACCACCAATGAGCCAGAGTAGACGTAAGGCGAATCCTCGCCCCCCGGAGCGGCCATCAAGCGCGCTGCGTTGGGCGACACCAGCTTGCGGACCGGAACGGATTCGCCGGTCAACAAGGATTCGTCCGCCTGGAAGTCGCGCGCTTCGAGTAGCCGCGCGTCGGCCGGAACGCGGTCGCCCTCGGCCAGAAGCATAACATCGCCCCGTACCACTTCGCGTCCGGAGATCCGCTTGCGCACGCCGTCCCGAATGACCAGAGCACGCGGGCTTGCCAGGTTACGCAGCGCTTCAAGCACGTGCTCGGTCCGGGTCTCCTGGACCACCGTGATCACGATCGACAACAGGGCGAAGGCAAGCAGGATCAGCGCCTCCTTGATATCGCCCAGCAAAAGATAAATTGCGCCGCCACCTATGAGGAGCGCGAACATCGGCTCGCGGAGCACTTCCAGCACAATGCGGAGTGGCGTGCGGCGATCCGGCTGCGGTAGTTCGTTCGGGCCCTCGGCGGCCAGCCGCACTTGCGCCTCGTTTTCGCCAAGGCCGGTCAGGCGCGCGGGAGAACTGTCATCGATCTTCATGGCTACTGAATTTAAGCCCATCTAGCTACCGCGCGTGTTCGCGCGCAATCCCGTCTGCACAGGAGCCCCGCCGGGATATGGCTTCCTTTCAACCGTTACAGCCGACAGCCTCCGGTAAAGATCACGTCGTCGCGCGATTGGCCACCAATCGTAAAGAAAGATTTCAAGCGGCCGCCAATTGGCGACCCATCCCAAGATCAGGAAGCTTTCTTCCACCAGCTTCCTGAACGGTGCATCGGCAAGGAATCCGGACACCAGACGCGCAGCAAGCAGACAAGCGATGAGTATCGCCACGCCTATTGCAAGAGATCGGCGGCCGATCCGGAACAGCTCGTTGAGGTCGCCCTGAATGACGGCTGCACGACCCGCGAAGTATTTGCCGAGGGCTTCCGGCAGGTCTCGCGCCAGATCCGTTTGCGACTGATCATCGGGAAAGTGAACAACGATCCTGAATGGCAGGTCCGCCGGCAGTTCTCTGGCCCATCCCACAATATATTCCTCAGCTTCCCGGTCGAGATCCTTCTCGCGAAACGGAAACGGATCAAGGGTATGGAAGAGCTGTGCGATGTCATCGACGCGGATTTCGACTACGTTCTCCGCATTCTTCGAGGTCATCAGTTCGTCCGATCAGAGGCCAAGAATTTGCGCCCAATTGTTTGGCATATCCCCGTGCCTGTTTGCGGTGTTGGTCGCACCCAGGTATTGATGCGGTCAAGAGCCTCCTGCCAAATCGTCCACCTTTCGCGACCCGACACGCGCTCCTGAAGCGACGCGGTCGCTGGGATAGACAATAACAGCTTCGCCTTGATTCAAGCCAAAGGCGATTGCGGCAAAGCGTCCCGACCGGCGAAGGAGTTGAATTTTACGGATCTGGGCACGCCCATCCATCACGACGTAGACATTCCATTGATCTCCGCGACGAAAAAGAGCCCCGGCCGGGACGATAATAGCGTCGTCCTGAGTGAATACGACAATTTGCGCGTCGATCTGATAAGCATCGCCGAGTCTCGCCCACCGCTCGGCGGGCGACGTGATGTCGATAACAACATTGACCCGCTGCTCTTCGACGCCCAAAGTCGAGACCTTGGTGAACGCGGCGGGCTCAACCCGGCGGACACGTCCGGAGAGCGTCCCTTCCCCGCCCCAACGGACAATTGTCACATCCGCGCCGGGTCGAATCTCCACAGCATCCGTGCTCAAGACGTCCACCACAACTTCGAGATCGCGAGGGTCGCCGACGTCGAGCAGCGGTGTACCTGGCTGGACGATCGTCTCGCTTTCCTGGGCCACCTTCAGTACCACGCCGGCGACCGGCGCGGCGACGCTCCAACTTTCCGGAGACTCATCGGTATTCGTGCCATATCGCGCCAGCAGGGCGCGCATCTGACTGAGCTCATGCTCGGCCGCGTGGTCCAAAAACTCCGCTGCGCGGAGGTCTCGATCCGCCAGGCGAACCGCGAGTTCGGCATGTTCGAGCGCCTGAACGGTAGCGGCCCCGCGCTCGACCAAGGTCCGTGTGCGTGCAAGATCGGTGTTCGCTTGATCGCTTTGAGCGCGCGCCCGCTCGACGACTGCCTTGGCCCGCTCCACATTGGCCTCGGCCGCGCCAAGCCGCTCTTCGACCTCATGGCGGGTGCGCGGGTCCATCAGCGGCGCGGGCGACGGGATGATCGTCGCGACGGCATCATCAACCTTGATAGGGTCTCCGACCTTGAAGTGAATCCGGCCGAGGCGGCCGGCTAAGGGCGCGACGACGACATATCGTTCGCGGACGCGGGTCTTGCCGTCCTCGTCAATGCTAGCAACAAATCGGCCCTTGGTGACGGCTACCGTCTCGACTGGCACCGGTCCAGGCATCACCGCCCAAGCTACCACCGCGGCTGTCGCCAGAACGCCAGCGACGATGGCAATGCGGCGGGTAGCGATAGGCATGCTCATTCCCTCGTCTTAAGAGCTGCAACCATATCGAGTTTGTCGACACTTTTGCGCACGACAAACGCGCTGGCCGCGGCGGCAACCAGGACGACGCCCGCAGCGATCAGATAGGTTCTTGGCTCGATGACCGCCGGTATCTGGAAGCTTTCGTTGGAATGGAATCTGGCGATCAACCCGATAATCCCGGGCGACAATGAGAGCCCGATCGGAATACCGAGTGCGATTTCGAGCGCAAATTCGCCGAACAGGATACTCGCGACCTCGCCGCGGGTGAAGCCGAGCACGCGCAGGCTCGCGAGTTCCCAAGCACGCTCCTGCAGGCTGATGCGGGCGCTGTTGTACACGACGCCGACCGTGATAATCGCGGCAAAGGCGGTGAGGATGCCGGCACTCACGAATACGAGCCCCGCGATCTTGTCTAGAAACGACGACAGCGTGTAGGCCTTCATGCTCACGGATTCGATTGTCGGCAGGTTCTTGAACCTGAGCCCCAGCGCCGGTAGCGCGGTCGGTTCGACATAAAGGCTGGCGGCGGAAACGACCGCGCCTTCGCCGGTCAGATGATTGAGCGTAACGATGTCGATGTAGGACGCCATACCAATTGACTCGTCAACGATAGCGTTCACCAAAAGATCGCCTTTCGAGCGCCGGCCCTCCATGGTTTCGACCGTAATGAGATCGCCCTGTGTCGTAT
>JAJYAH010000096.1 GCA_021779635.1 Pseudomonadota bacterium
TCGAGCGGTACCTTCTCGATGCGGGTCTTGTTAGCGAGCGCCCGGAACCGCCGAATCACCCCACTTGCCCGATTGCCGTCGTCGATAATCCATTCCACCGAGCGGCGAGCTGCGTCCAGGTCGGGACGATCGAGCCAGCGCAGACAGGCCTCCGCGTTGGCAACGACGGCGGCGAGCGGCTGATTCACTTCATGGGCGATCGAGGCGGTGAGCTGTCCCATCGCGTTGATGCGATTGACATGCGCGAGCTCCATTTGGGCGTTGAGCAGGCGCTGTTCGCTAGCGCGCAGTTTCTCGTCTGCCCGCTTGCGGTCCGTCATGTCGATGACAAAGACAACTCCCTCATCGTGCTTTCTCTCGAAAAACGCTCCGCCGACCAGGACTGGCACGCGGCTGCCGTCCTTGCGAAAAAATTCCTTCTCAAAAGGCCTGCAAGTGCCGGTCGCGCTCATCTGGGCTAACGCATCCCGGTCGGCGGAGGCCCACTCTGCGGGCGTCAGATTCGTCCACCGTATTCGATGCGTGAGAACGTCTTCGTGACTGTAGCCGAGCATGTCGAGAAAGGCTTCGTTGGCTTCGCTGATACCGCCCCGAGAATCCGCGATAAAGATCCCGATGATGTTCGAGTCGACCAGGCGGCGGATCCTGGTCTCCCGTTCCTGGAGGTCGTTGTAGAGACGGGCGTTCTCCAACGAGATCGCCGCCTGCGACGCCAGCAGTTCCAATACCGAAATCCGGTCGGGCGTGAACGCGTGAGATGCCAAGTTGTTCTCGAGGTAGAGCACCCCGATCAGGTTGGTCTGCTTTACCATTGGCAGGCAAAGGATCGACCGGATGTGCTTCCGACGGATATGGGCATCTGCCGAGAAAGGATTCTCAACCAAGGCGTCATCAATGATCAAGGTTTCCCGAGTCCGGATAACGTAGTGGAGCAAGGATTCGGGAAGCTCGGTCGGCGAAACGACCGTCCCGCGCAGCGTGACATCGACCAGGCCGCGACCGGTCGTCGCTTCCGCCGCGATCCGTGGCTCGTCGCCCGAAAGCAGAACGAGCATGCCACGCTCGGCACCGGCATGCTCGACCGCGATCCGCATGAGCCTCTCGATGAGCTTGTCGAGGACGATCTCGCCCGACACCGCCTGCGCGGCCTTGAGCACCGTCCCGACATCCAACTGCCCGACCGGCGCACCAATGGTAGCGGTGGGAGATGCAGGGACTGGTGCGTCGCGGAGATGCGGATGAAGCTGTTCGAGCTGCCGGACCTTGCCGTCGGCTCCCCAACGTAGATAGCCGTAGCGGGCATCCTGCAAATATACACGGGCGATCTTCTCGAAGCCTCGTGCCGCGTAGAAGCGGGAAGCAAGTTCATTGGCGAGCGCCTCATTGTGAATAAAGCCGTTGGCGCGGGCCGAGCGGATGGCCTGTTCGTAGAGGCGCTCGGCATCGAGCTCCCGGCCTTCGATCCGCGCGATCTCGGCGCCGACCAGCGCGGCGCGGTTCTCGAAATTATCTGGGCAATTCGCCGCCCAGACCTGGAGCTGCTTGTGATGCGCAGCGACAGCGTCCAGGTGCTGCTGCCGCCCGCCGTCAGCAGTGGAATCACAGCATGCGGCCCGAGACAGCGCGTCGTAGAAGTAATATTCCGCCGTTTCGAACTGTGAGATCGAAGTCCACAACAGCCGTTGTGCTCTCGAGGAGGCATCGATGGCCGCCGCGTAGTCACCAGCAAAGAAGCGCGCCTGCAGTTTGCGCACCCAGTACCAGCACTCGACAAAAGCCAAATCCGGATTATCGGAAAAACGCCGCTCAATCCGAACCTCATTGAACAGGTTATCGTCGAACGAGCCGAATGTCGACGTCAAGCCACGCAGCGTTCGGATCAGCCCGAGCTGGGTAGTGATGGCGTCAAGGACGAGTCCGAAATGCATCTTCTGCGCGAACGCGAGGCCCCGCTCAGCTTCACGTTCCGCCTCGGTCAGCGGGTCGCCCGCCGCGAGAAAGTTCGTGTTCAATTGGTCGCCGCAGTAGGCGGCGTAAGTGAGATCGCCATTCTTGGTGGCGGCCTCGAACGCGCGGCGCACTAGATCGCGGCCCGCCCGGACATGTCTCGTCCAGGGCACAACGCCATATCCAAACTCCATGTAAGTCCTTGCCTGGAAACGCGTCAGCCCGCGTCGTTCGACCAAGTCACAGCCGAGCTGACCGAAGCGATATACCGCGGTCCGGTAGTCACCGAAGCGCGGGCCGGCGACCATCGACAGCCAAACATAGGCGCTGCACGAAGCGTCGCAGTTGCCGCGCTCAAGGCTGAGATTGACCGCTCGGCAGGCGACTAGGGCAACCAGGTTCGCATCGGTATACACGGCTGGCGCCCCGATCTTGGTCAGAACGTCCAGCGTCGCCAGCGATACCGGGTCGCTCATCAAAGGAAGATCGACCAGATCCTCGATCGTGCGGCTCTCGAGTTGCGACCATATCCGTTCGTATTCGCGCCGCGCCTCCTCGTTCGTCGGATGCGGCGACCAGTTGATGCCCAGATGCCGGAGGTAGTCGAGACCGACGGCAATGGCACGACTGCTCTGGTCGAGGGCCGTGTACAGATCCACGAGCAGGCACGCGACTGTGGCTCGTTCCACCGTACTTGCGGCGTGAGTTGAAAGCATATTCAACCGTTGCTCTGCTTCCGCCAGGGCGCCGGTGAGGAATTCGCATTCGGCCAGGCGCAGCTCGATCCCAAACCTCAGCTCGTGCCGGCGCTCCCACGAGTCTTCGGGTAACAGCGTCGCACCGGCAGTGAGATAGGTGAGGGCGGAAGCATAGGCGCTGGTAGCCTTGGCGCGCCCGCCCGCGATCAGGTTGAACTCGGCCAGTTGCTCACGCTCGTCCCGGGAAGTGATCAAGGCGGCGCCGCGGTTGAGCTGATTGACGATCTCGAACACGGATTCGTCGCGTTTTTCCGCAGGGGTATGCGCCACGAGCAGCCTGCCGATCAGGAGGTGCGCCTCGGCGCGCACCTGTTCCGGTATGAATGAATAGGCGGCCTCCTGGACACGGTCATGGGTGAACTTGTACGAGCCCTCCAGCTGCTCGACCAGCCCCAGGCGAACCGCGTCCCACAGATCCGACCGCACTTCCTCGTTCGATTTTCCGAGAACGATGGAAAGCATCGCGATCTCGGCGACGTTGCCGAGGCAGGCGAGTTGCTGCAAGGCCGCCTGGGTTCGCGCGGACAGGCGGGTCAACTTCCCGACCATGAGGTCCACCACATTGTCGGTGTATCCCCTGGCGTGGAGGCGATCGAGCTCCCAGCGCCAGCGCGCCGCGTCATGATCGAAGCGGAGCAACCGCTCTTCGGCGAGATCAGAAACGAACTGAATCGCAAAAAATGGATTGCCGCCCGTCTTCTCGTGCACCAGTTGCGCCAGCGGGGCGGCATCGCCCGGCGTGCAGCCAAGCGTATCCGCAACGAGATGGCCCATGTCTTGGCGGGCGAGCGGCGCAAGACCAATCTCCTGCACCGACGCTCCCGCCTTGCGGATAGCATCGAGCGTGCGCAGAAGCGGATGAGTGGGACCGACCTCGTTGTCCCGATAGGCACCGACCAGCAGCAGATGCCGCACCTCCGATTGTGTAGCCAGATGCTCGAGAAGGTCGAGCGTCGCCGCATCGAGCCATTGCAGATCGTCGAGAATGAGTGCGAGCGGGTGCTCCTTGCGCGCGAACACCGCAAGGAAGCGCCGGAACGCCATCTGGAAGCGGTTCTGTGCATCCGACGCCGGCAGGTTCGCGACCGCTGGCTGTTTCCCGATCACGAGTTCCAGTTCGGGAACGAGGTTGACGATGAGCTGACCATTCGGACCCAGGGCTTCGCGCAGGTTGTCTCGCCACCGGCCAAGCTCGGCCTCGCTCTGGCTCAGGAGCGAGCGCACGAGGCTCTGAAAGGCTTGGCCGAGGGTGGCGTATGGGATATCGCGCTTGTACTGGTCGAACTTGCCGGACGCGAACAGGCCACGCGACGAAACGAGCGCCTGGTGCAGCTCGTTTACCACTGAGGACTTGCCGATGCCGGAATATCCGGACACCAGCACGAACTCCACGGTGCCGGTCGCCACCACCCGATCGAAGGAAGCCAGCAGAGAGTCGATCTCGCGCTCGCGGCCATAGAGCTTCTCCGGAATCAGCAGCTGGTTCGGCAGGTCATGAGCGCCCAGCATGAACGGATCGATGCGACCATGCGTCTCCCATTCCCTCGAGCACTGCTGAAGATCGGCTTCGAGGCCGGAGGCGGTTTGGTAACGTTCCTCGGCGGTCTTCGCGAGGAGCTTCATCACAATAGCCGAGACCAGCCCAGGGACGCCGGAGACCCGATCCTCGATCGGCGCCGGTTGCCGTGCGATGTGGCAGTGCATCCACTCCATCGGATCGGCAGCGATGAAGGGCAGCGCTCCTGTGAGCATCTCGTAGAAGGTGACGCCCAGGGCATAGAGATCGCTGCGTGAGTCCACTGCGCGGTTCATCCTGCCGCTTTGCTCCGGCGCCATGTAGGCGAGCGTCCCGGCGATCACGTCTGGCGGCACCGGGGCTTGATGCTCGCGCGGCAGACGTGAGGCAATGCCGAACCCCGTCAGCCACACGCCGCCGCTTGCCTCGTTGACCAGAATATTTGCCGGCTTGATGTCCTTGTGGATGAGCCCCCGTTCATGCACGCGGCGGAGCACGCCCGCAAGCGGGATTGCGATGCGGAGGAAATGCGATATCTTCAACGGTCGGCCAAGCAGCCGGTCGATCGGCGTACCGCCGGGATCCTCAAGCACCAGCGTCATGCGGTTGTTGTATTGCGTCAACGCGACTGGTCGCGCCGACCACGCATTGTCCAGATCGTCCTTCAGTGCGTATTCGTGAGTGAGACGATTGAGGCTGTCAGAAGTCGGCTGCTCGGTAGCGGAACGCACGACGAGGACCGTGTTCCGGTTGCCGTCGACGTCATCGCGCCATCCCCTGCAGAAGATGCGATCACCGTCCTCCCACGCAACCCGGAGGCCGCTATCCACCCCAACGTCGGACCAAGAGGATGGGATCATCCGTCGGACTCCACCGCCAGATCGGTGAGAAGATACTAAGCTAAAATTCGTCCCATGCAGGAGCGCGCCAATTGAACGAGCAGTTTACCACGTGCCGGGGTGCGCGGCGATATCTGATTCCGAGGGCAGGAGGCTACCGATTGGTGTACCCCGTTTTCCGGTCTGGAAAAATGATGCCGATTGGAACGACAAAATTGACAATCAGGAATGGCGCAATAGTGTGCCGCGGGCACCGTCAGGATTTTGGCTGCACTGGTCCGCCATACGCGAGTGCTGGATTGAAGTCGCTGTTCGAGCTAACGACCATCGCGAACGATTTCGACGGCGACGTCGCGGCGGCTGTCAACGCGGCAAGTAACGCATCAATTGAGCGAGATCGGCCAGCGCCGCCCGCATGGCGCTTTTTCAACTCCAACGTCGGCGGCCGTTCGACCAACTGGCTGACTGAGCTAAATCTACCTCATCGACGACACCGGACCCGGCTGAAGCGATGACATCCGCCAGACCGTGTTTCCGACGTCGTCGGCGATGAGCAGTCCGCCGGACTTATCGACTGCCAAACCGACCGGCCTTCCGCGCGCGTGATTGTCAGCGTCAAGAAATCCGGTAACGACATCTTGCGCCGCGCCGCTCGGCCGTCCCTCGCTGAAGGGCACGAAGACAACTTTGTAACCGTTCAGAGGAGTTCGATCCCAGCTTCCGTGTTCGCCGACGAACGCACCGTCGCGGTACTTGGCAGGAAGGTCCGAGCCTGCGGCCATGGCCACACCCAACGGCGCCACGTGAGAGCTTAGCGCGTAGTCCGGTGTGATCGCCGTGGCGACCAGATCGGGCCGCTGCGGTTCAACGCGAGGGTCCAGGTGCTGACCGTAATAGCTATAGGGCCAGCCATAGAAGCCTCCGTCGCGCACCGAAGTCAGGTAATCCGGAACCAGGTCAGGGCCGATTTCGTCGCGCTCATTGGCGATGGCCCAGAGTTTGCCGGTTTCGGGTTCCCACTGCAGCCCGGTGGGATTGCGGATTCCGCTGGCGAAGATGCGATGGGCGCCCGAGGCCCGATCGACCTCCCAGATCGCAGCTCGTGCGTATTCAGCCCCAATTCCGTTTTCAGTGATGTTGCTGTTCGATCCGACTCCGACATAAAGCTTGGAGCCATCTGGACTGGCCAACAGCGCCTTGGTCCAGTGATGGTCGATGGGTCCACCAGGAAGATCGGTGAGTTTGGTGCCGGCGGCCGTGATGCTGGTTTGTCCATCCTGATACGGATAACGGACGATGGCATCAGTGTTGGCGACATAGAGATCGTGGCCAACGAGGGCGACGCCAAATGGCGAGTTGAGGTGATCCAGAAATGTGGTCCGCAGCTGGGGGCTGCCGTCAGCATTGTTGCCGCGCAGCAGCGTGATGCGGTTTGCATCCTTAGCTTTGGCGCCGGCGATCCATTGCACCCAACTGGTAATGATGTCCTTCGGCCGGTTGATCGGGGCTTTCGGACCATTGCTCTCAACCACCAATACGTCCGCATTGGGGAGAACGTAAAGAGACCGCGGATGCTCAAGGCCGGTGGCCAATGCATGGATTTGCAATCCTTGCGGCACCGTGGGATTTTCCCCCTTTCCCCAGCCGACGGCTTTTGCAACCCGCATCGGCGGCATGAAGTACTGCTGCAACCCGGGCAGCACGGGATTGGCGCCGATCTGCCTTGCCGGGTCGCCAGCATGATCGTCACAGCCGGCGAGCCCAAGGCCGGCGACGGCGAGAAGCAGAACGGCGAGACGCGATGGTTTCGTCGAGCGTGTAATTTTTAGCGCGCGCTTCATGTTTTAACCTCCAGCACGAGAGCGATTTGCGAAGGCCGTGCCAGTCAAGGCCGTCAGCAAGAGAACGACAACAACGAGTCCGGAAAGCATCAGGCCTGTTGGTACCACGGCAGTGTAGCCGTCGCGGCTGTGAACGAAGGCATTTATCAGCGAGAGCAAGACGGCAAGCGCGTAGCCAACCACGCGGGGCCAGGCGGGCCTTTCGATTTGTCTGCCGCCTGCAAGATCAGTTACGTAGGCGACGGCGGCAATGCCCGCCAATATCAGACCTGCGACGATCAGCCAGATGGAGAACCTCTCCCACATCACATTGGGTATCTGCCAATAGACAAGATCGGTGACCAGAGCGGCCGAGAAATAGGCGGCCGAAAACGATACCGGCAATTTGTGGATCGACCGTCGACGAGGCTTCCCGGTTAAACTAAAATCGGCATCGCCTCGGAAGGGTACTTCGGTGATTATTGCATGCTGCATGTCGCAATCCTTGCTACGATCCCGCGCCTGTGCCTTTTCATAGCTGCTAGGCTTCTTTGGGTTTCGATGGGCGCCATGAAAAGTTGCACCTAGCATCCAAGATAGTCGGGCACTCACGCGCAGGCTTTTAAATTCGGTTTCATTTTCGAGACCTGTTGAAACGACTTGCGGCGAGCGCCGGGGAGCAAATGCGGCCGCCGTCAACGCACTTGAAAGGATTACGGCGAGGCTTCGGAGCAGTAGACCGGCCGGTAAAAACCGGTTCCAACTGCCTGCGTCACTGTTCGGGAATCGCGGTGGGCGGTAATCCGCCAAGGTACTCTGAGGCTTGCACCCTCTCGCTTGAAGTCGATTGATCTTTCGGTTCTATGGTGCAGAGCAGACAGCAGCCGACAAGACATGGGTCTTACCGATCCGCTGAAAGTGGAATGAAGTCTGTTGTTGATCCGGGATGTCCGCTATCCGGTCGCTAACAGGGGTAGACCGGACATCGCGCGGACAGCCCAATTCAGTCAAGATTGACCCCCTGCGGATATGCGCGTGGCGCACCTTGCGACTCCAAAATGGGACGGCTTCGGTTTCGGCAGTCTCGGTGGTTTCGTCCAAAGCGGTCCCGCTCGGTGACGGCAATTAAGCCAGTCAAGTTCGACTTTTCAGCGAGACTAGTGCCCCGTATCCGAAGTTCGTGATACGTTGCAGCACGCTCTTGCACGAACTTCGGATGCGAGAGGGCACTAGCAAATCTATGATTCTAGTACCGCTTTTCGACCTGAAGTTCCTGGGACGAGTTCGCGGCAGGTGGTGCAGGAACTTCAGATCGGCGGTACTAGGGCGTAGATGACTCGGGATTTTCAGGCGAGTTTCCCCCGATCGGCAGCATAACGCGAAAGACGGCGCCGTGGGGTTCGTTCGGCGTTGCCCATAGCCGGCCGCCATGGTTTTGGACGATCGAGCGGCAGATCGACAATCCCATCCCCAAGCCGCTGGCTTTGGTGGTGTAGAATGCTTCAAAGAGGCGATCGAGATTGGCTTGAGGCAGGCCGGGGCCGGAGTCGCTTACGGCCACAAGCACGCTGCCCGGCTCGGCCTCACTCGTGCTGATCAGCAACTCGCGCGGGCCTTCGCTGACCTCGCTCATTGCTTCAACGGCGTTCATGATCAGGTTCACCATCACCTGTTGCAATTGGACTCTGTCTCCCGAAATGCGCGGCAGCCTCTCTGACAGTCGCATCTTCACCAGAACATTATGCTCCGACGTTGCGACACGGGTGAGTCCCATAACCTCCAAAATGGCTTCGTTAATTTCCAGGTCTTCCTTGCGCGCGGGCGCCTTTTGGGAGAAATCCCGAATCCGCCTCACAATATCGGCGGCTCGCGTGCCGTCGCCGATAATACGGTCGATCAACGGCTTGGCCATTTCCACATTTGGTGGCTGACGGGTGAGCCAGCGTACGGCGGTTTGCGCATTCGTAAGCAAAGCAGCGATAGGTTGGTTGACTTCGTGGGCAATGGAGGCCGAGAGTTGGCCCATGGTGGCGACGCGGTTCGCGTGCACCAGCTCTGCCTCGGCGCGTTTTCGCTCGGTCAGGTCGATGACGAAGGCGACGCCCTGGTGCCGAACTTCACCGAATGCCGCCCCACCCACAAGAACGGGCACACGGCTGCCGTCTTTCCGAAAAAAATCCTTCTCGAAGGGTTTGCAGGTTCCGGTGGAAGCCAACTCTGCTAAGGCCCGTTCGTCGGCTCCGCTCCACTCGGGAGGTGTCAAGCCGGCAAAGTTCAGGCGGCCCGAAATGAAATCGTCGCGGCTATATCCCATCATGCCAAGAAACGCGTCGTTCGCCTCCAGGATACGACGGTCAAGATCGAAAATGCATATCCCAATGATATTGGAGTCGACAAGCCGTCGCACTTTCGCTTCCCTTTCCCCGAGATCGCTGTACAGGCGCGTGTTCTCCAGCGAGATCGCGGCTTGTGCTGCCAGCAGCTCAAGGAGCGCGATTCGATCCACGGTGAATGCATACGTCGTCAGCGCATTTTCGAGGAGGAGAATCCCGGTCAACTGCTGTTGCTTGATGAGTGGAAGGCAGAGTATCGACTTCGTTTGCCGGTCATGCAGGTAGTCGTCAGCTGAGAACAGGTTGGGTTTGGAGGCATCATCGAGAATCACGCTTTCCTGCGTGCGGATGACATAGCGTACGAGAGATTCGGGACAGGCGACCCCAGTGATCGGCTTTTCGCACATCGTGACTTCGATCTGACCCCCGGCCGCCTGCGCCTCAGCCTGAATCAGATATTCATCGCCTGCCGGCAGTATCAAAAGGCCGCGATCCGCGCCTGCGTTCTCGATCGCGATCTTCATGAGCTGTTCGATTAACTTGGGCAACACGATCTCGCTGGACAAAGCTTGGGAGGCCTTCACGACGCTCGCTACATCCAGACGCTGGAGCGGAGATTCAATCACGGCGGGACGCCGTCCCTCGGTAACAGCCAAATGCGGATAAAGCTGATCGAGTTGTCTTACCTTGCCGTGCGCGCCCCAGCGAAGATAGCAGGCTCTGGCCTCGCGTAGATTGGAATTGGCGAATGCCTCTACGCCGCGCGCGTTGTAGAACCGGGCGGCTACCTCATGGGCCACCCCTTCGTTCTGAACGAAGCCGTGTTCACGTGCTAAACGGATAGCCTGCTCGTAAAGGCGCATGGCATCGGCGTCTCGCCCTTCGAGACGAGCGACCTCGGCCAATACCAGCTTGTGCTTGTCTGCGAACGTTGGTGGATAGTTTTCGGCCCACTCGCGCAGTTGTTCCTGGTGCGCGGTCAGCAGTTCGCGCCACGCTTGCTGCTGATCGGCCGACGCGGCCTCGAAGAGCGCTGACACCGTTAATGCGGTGTAGTAGAAATAGTCGAGCTGCTCGATTCGGCCGGCGGAGCCTGCAAGCACCGGCTTCGCGTTGTCGGCCGCTGCGAGTGCCTCGGCATAATTGCCTGACAGGAATCGCGCCTTCACTTTGACGATCCAATACCAGGAGATCGTCAAGAGGCTCTGGCTCCCGGTGATCTGAGCCTCGAACGTCGCCTCGTCGAACTGCGCATCGCTGAAGGTCGAGAAGGCTGCAGTCCGGCCCTGCATCGTCGCGATAAAGCGTTGCTGGCTAACGATAATGTCCGTGGCGTCGGCGTTTTTGGCTCGCCGGGCGAAGTCCAGCGCTATATCCGACTCTCGCCACACTGCGTCGAGTGGATCGTTCCGCGTGAGAAGGAGTGTGACCTGTCTCATCATCGAGTAGCAAGCATAGACCGCATCACCCGCCTCAATTGCCGTGCGACTGCCCTTTCGCAGGAGATCGATCGCGTCGACAATCGGCTGCGCCCAGCAGGCGACCACTGCGGTCGAGATGTAAACTTTCGCCTTGACCGCGATGTAGCCATGCTTCGCGACCAGATCGCATGCGAGCTTGGCGAAACGATAACCGTCCCCGTAACGGTGAAAGGCCCCTGCAAGTAAGAATCCCCAAGTAACATAGCCGAATGCAGAACGGCCGGTCAGTCCATGCTGAATGCTGACTTTCACCATGCGGATTGTAACCAAGCAAAACAGTCGAGTGTCAATGAAGTAGGCTGGGAGAGCCACCTCCGACAAAACCTGCATGCCGGCCTGCAGTACCGGATCGGTCATCAGCGGCAGATCGATCAAGCTCTCGATCGAACGCCCATCGAGGATTTGCCAGACCGCTTCGTATTCTGCCTGGACTTGCTCCTGGGTGGGATGCGCCGGTATGTCGATGCCCAGCCGGCGCAGGCATGCGAGCGCAGTAGCTATAGCTTCGTCGTTTTCTGACCTCAAAACATGGAGCCGAACCTTCAGATCGTAGACGGCGGCCTCGTCGACCTTGGACGCTGCACGCGGCAACAGCTGCTCGATCAGTTGGCCGGCTGTGTCGAGTGCACCAGTCAGAAACTCACATTCCGTGCGTTCGAGCCACAGGCCAAACGTCAACTCGTACTCATTGCTCCAGTCCGTTTCGTCCAGCAGCGCCACGCCGGCCGAGAAATACGCGAGCGCTGATGCATAGGCTGCCGACGCCTTGGCCTTTCGTCCGGCGCGCAGGTTAATCGTCGCCACCTGCGCTTTCTCGTCCCTATCGATCAGTTGTCCGGCACCCTTATTGAGCTGGTTCGCCACATCGAACAAATGCTCGGCGAGTTGATCGGCCGTCATGCTCGCCAGCAGCACCCGGCCGATGCGCAGGTGAACGTCGGCTCTGTACGCGTCGGGAATGAGTGAGTACGCCGCCTGCTGGATGCGGTCGTGCAGGAACTTGTATGCGCGCTCCTGTTGGACCACGAGCCCGGCATGCACGGCCTCCCCGAATGCGGTGTGCATCGCCTCGCCCTGGACCAGGATCAAAATGAAGGTGTCCGCGGCGTTGCCCAGACAGGCGAACTGTTTCAGGGCTTCCTGGGTAGATTCAGACAATCGCCTCAGCTTCGCGGCCATAAGGTCCACCACGTTGCCGGAGTAGTTCTTGGCGCGGATGCGATCGAGGTCCCATTGCCAGCCTGGCACGGTGGGGTCGAACGCGAGCAATCCTTCTTCGGTCAACTCCGTGAGGAACTGGATCGCGAAGAACGGATTACCGCCGGTCTTCTCGTGAACGAGCTGCGCCAAAGGCAGCGCGCGTTCGGCGTCACAATGGAGGGCACTTCCGGCGAGCCGACCGACATCGTCGGGCCCAAGCGGTGCAAGCACGATCTCAGCCACCCTTGCATCCGCCGTCTTGATCGCCTGCAGCGTGCGCAAAAGCGGATGAGTCGGACCGACCTCATTGTCCCGATAGGCGCCGACCAGCAGCAGGTGCCGCACCTCCGAATGCGTGACCAAGTGCTCGATGAGGTCGAGCGTGGCTGCATCCAGCCATTGCAAATCATCGAGGAACAGCGCGAGCGGATGCTCGGGCGTGGCGAACGCGCCAAGGAAGCGCCGAAACACCAGCTTAAATCGGTTCTGCGCTTCTTGCGGCGGCAGGTCGGGAACGGCCGGCTGTTTCCCGATGATGAACTCCAGTTCGGGAACGAGCTCGACCATCAGTTGTCCGTGGGCCCCGAGCGCTTCCGCCAGGGCACTCCGCCATTGGTCCACTTCCGCTTCGTTCTTGACGAGGATCTGCCGGATCAGGGTTTGGAAGGCCAGTGCAAGGGTCGCATACGGGATGTCGCGCTTGTATTGATCGAACTTGCCTGCCGCGAAAAGCCCGCGTGGCGGCACAAGAACTTTGTTCAACTCGTTGACCACCGCGGATTTGCCGACGCCCGGATAGCCGGACACCAGCACAAGCTCTGGCGTGCCTTGCGCCACGACGCGATCAAAGGCCGCGAGCAGGGTGGCAATCTCGGTCTCTCGCCCGTAGAGCTCCTCGGCGATCAGCAAACGATCCGAGGCGTCGTGCGCGCCCAGCGGGAATGGATCGATGCGACCGAGCGACTGCCACTCGCTCAGGCACTGGCGCAGATCGGCTTCGACGCCCGCGGCGGTCTGGTAACGCTCCTCGGCGGTCTTGGCGAGCAGCTTCATTACGATCGAGGAAAGTACCTCGGGAATTCCGCGCGCCCGCTCACCAGGTGGGTCGGCCTGCCGTGCAATGTGGCAGTGGACCCATTCCATCGGCTCGGAAGCCGTAAAGGGAAGGCTCCCGGTCAGCATTTCGTAAAATGTTACACCGAGGGAGTAGAGGTCGCTCCGCGAATCAATCGAGCGATTCATTCGCCCTGTCTGTTCGGGCGCCATATAGGCCAGGGTCCCAGCGATAACTTCCGGAGGATCAGGTGGCTGCCGTTCGCGCGGAAGGCGCGACGCTATTCCGAAGCCGGTAAGTCGGACCTCATCACTCGCGATGTTCACCAGAATATTGGCCGGCTTGATGTCCTTGTGGATCAGGCCGCGCCGGTGCGCCTTGCCAAGGACGGCGGCTAAGCCGACAGCGATGCGCAGGAAACGTCCAACCTCCATCGGAGTGCCGAGGAGGCTGCCGAGCAACTCGCCGCCGGGATCCTCAAGCACCAGAGTGGCCTGACCGCGATCTCGCACGAGCTCAAGCGGCCGCACCGCCCACGTGCTGTCCAACTCATCTTTTAGGGAATATTCGTGGGCAAGGCGGTCGATAGTCGTCGGAGCTGGTTGTTCCAAGGCCGGGTGTATGATCAGGACGTTTTTGCGTCCATTTCCTGCGTCGCGCCACCCTCGGCCGAAGACAAGTCCTCCGTCCTCCGACAAAATCCCGAGGCCGCCCATTCCGGTGGCGCTCAACCAAGAAGATGGCCCCACTGACAAGCCTCGTCTTTGAGCGGCCGCGCGGACCCCACGGCCGCCGCAACGTTAGCATCGTTGGGTGTACGCTCGCACCGCTTTCTTTTGGCATTAGCCAGCCAGCAG
>JAJYAH010000097.1 GCA_021779635.1 Pseudomonadota bacterium
CAATGTCGCGCGAAATGCCGCAACCAGTTGCGTCGGCAGGCTGGAGATGAAGCCTACGGTGTCCGACAGCATCGCCTTTCCGCCATGCGGCAGGCGCAGCGCGCGCAATGTCGGATCGAGCGTCGCAAACAGCATGTCGGCGGCCTGCACGTCGGCCCGGGTCAGGCGGTTGAAAAGCGTCGACTTTCCGGCATTGGTGTAACCGACCAGCGCCACGACCCGGTATGGCACCCGCTGCCGGCCGGCGCGGTGCAGCCGTCGCGTCGCCTGGACTTTCCTGATTTCGTTTTCAAGGCGCGCGATGCGGTCGCCGATCAGGCGGCGGTCGGCCTCGATCTGGGTTTCGCCGGGCCCCCCCATGAACCCGAAGCCGCCGCGCTGGCGCTCCAGATGGGTCCATGATCGTACCAGGCGGCTGCGTTGATAGTTCAAATGCGCAAGCTCAACCTGCAACGCGCCTTCCCTGGTCTTGGCGCGGCGACCGAAGATTTCCAGGATCAGGCCGGTGCGGTCGAGGACCTTGGTATTCCAGGCTTTCTCGAGATTGCGCTGCTGGATCGGGGACAACGCGCAATCCATCACCACCAGTTCGATTTCGTGCCCGGCAATAAGCCCGACGATCTCCTCGACCTTGCCCTTGCCGAGATACGTCGCGGGCCTGATCTGACTGACCGGCGCGATGAGCGCCTGCGCGATCGAAAGATCGATAGCACGCGCTAGGCCGACGGCTTCCTCGAGCCGCGCCTCCGTACCCCGCATGGCATGATGGTCCGTTTGCGCATCGGGATCGCCGCGGCGCATACGCAAATAAGGGCCGATGACAATCACCCGCCCGGTTGCCTTGCCCCCTGCCGACCTCGGGCGGTCGGCGCCCCCTTCAAGATCTCGGGGTTCCAATCAGATCACTCTCAAGCCGGAGCATCCTCGCCGCCTTCGAACAACTGGATTGGAGCGCCGGGCATGATGGTCGAGATCGCGTGCTTGTAGACAAGCTGCGAGTGACCGTCGCGCCGAAGCAGCAGGCAGAAATTGTCGAACCAGGTGACAATGCCTTGCAGCTTCACTCCGTTGACCAGAAAGATCGTCAGTGGTGTTTTGGTTTTGCGAACATGATTGAGGAAGGTGTCCTGTAGATTTTGTGCGCGGTCTGCCGCCATTGTTTTTATCCCGCTTGTTGCTTCTTTTTATTGAACCAGACGTAGCCCTCTTGCGGAGCGTCCCCCGGTCGCCGGTTTCCCCTGAGATCCCCCTCCGGGAGCACGGCGGTGTGATTAGAAGGCAGGCTTGGTTTTTAGGCAAGCCGGTTTGCACCTCTACCGCGCCAAACACAGGGGCATTTCATGGGAAAACCCCGGAAAAGAGTGTAAATTCGCGGACAACCGCATGAAATGCGGTCGGCGGCCGGCATTTAGCCGACGCCGAGGGCCTTGAGCTTGCGATGTAGCGCCGATCGCTCCATGCCGACAAATTCGGCCGTACGGGAAATGTTGCCGGAGAAGCGGCTGATCTGGGCGATCAGATAGTCGCGTTCGAACACTTCCCGCGCCTCCCGCAGCGGCAAGCCCATGATGTGCTCGCCATTGTTGCTTGTCGGCATCGCCGGCACCATCGAGCCGACGTCCTGCGGCAGCATATCTGCGGTGATGATCACTTCCGGGCCGCCGCCCGCCAGAATCATCACCCGCTCGACATTATTGCGAAGCTGGCGGACGTTTCCCGGCCAGACGTGGGATTGCAATACCGCCATCGCGTCCTGGCCGATCTGGCGCTTCGGCAAGCCGGTCGCAACCGATATCTGATCCATGAAATAATCGATCAGTTCCGGAATATCCTCGCGGCGCTCCGACAATGGCGGCACGCGGATCGGCACCACCGACAGCCGATGATAGAGGTCCTCGCGGAACCGGCCTTCGGCGATCTCCTCTTCCAGATTGCGTGCCGTCGAGGAAATGATGCGAACGTCGACATTGACCTTGGTCGTCCCCCCTGACCGCTGGAACGTCTGATCGACCAGCACCCGCAGAATCTTGTTCTGGGTTTCGCGGGGCATGTCGCCGATTTCATCGATAAAGAGAGTGCCGCCATGGGCTTCTTCCAATGCCCCCGCCTTGCGCTGTTGCTCGCCATTGGACTGCTCGACGCCGAACAACTCGACTTCCATGCGGTCCGGTGTAATCGCCGCGGCATTGATGACAACGAATGGGCCGTCGGCGCGACCTGACATGTTGTGCAGCGTGCGTGCGGCCAGTTCCTTGCCGGCCCCCGAAGGGCCCACGATCAGGATTCGGCTATTGGCCTTGGCGGCCCGCTCAATGGTCTGGCGCAGTTGATTCATGCAGGCGGAGCGTCCGGTCAGGACACTGGCTGCCGGCGCGAGTTGCTTGAGTTCCTTCACTTCGCGTTTCAGACGGGAGGTTTCCAGCGCCCGGGTCGCGACCAGAATGAGGCGGTCAGATTTGAAGGGCTTTTCGATGAAGTCGTATGCGCCGCGCTTGATCGCCGCGACCGCGGTTTCGATATTGCCGTGTCCGGAAATCATCACCACCGGCACCTCGGCGTGATCCCGCTTGACCTGCTCCAGCAACTGCAATCCATCGAGCTTGCTGCCCTGCAGCCAGATGTCGAGAAACACCAGGTTCGGACGTCGATTGGCGATTTCAGCCAGCGCCGAATCGCTGTCGCGCGCGGTCCGCGTGGTGAAGCCCTCGTCTTCAAGAATGCCGGCAACCAGATCCCGAATATCTGCTTCGTCGTCGACAATCAAAATGTCATTTGCCATGGGTCACGCCTGTCTTGTCAGTTGCCTGTTGCGGCTTCGATTTTTGTTTCGTTGTTAGTCGCGGCTGCCGGTTCAACGGTTCCGGACGCCGGTTGTTTTGTTTCAGGAGCCGGCTCCTTCGCTTCGGGCTTCGGTGCATGGCCCGATATCGCAAAGCGCAATCGCATCCAGGCTCCCCGCGCCCCCGGGCGAATGTCCGCGGCATCATTGAGTTCGATCCGGCCGCCGTGGTCTTCCAGCACGCGACCGACGATCGCAAGACCAAGGCCGGTGCCCTTTTCGCGCGTCGTGACGTAGGGTTCCAGCAGACGCGCCCGGCTCACCTTCGGCAGGCCGATGCCGTTATCAATGACGTCGATCACGATGTCATCGTTGTCGCGCGCAGCGATAACATCAATACGACCCTTCCCGAGGGTCTCGGCCGGAACGGCCTCGATGGCTTCGGTCGCGTTCTTGATGATGTTGGTCAGGGCCTGCGAAATCAGCCGGCGGTCGAACTGCGCCCGCAACGGTTCGTCCTTGATCTCGGCTTCGATGTCGATGTCGGGATGTCCGACTCGCATCAGGAATACGGCCTGCCGCACGGTGTCGGCGACATCCTCACCTTCGATCACCGGCTTAGGCATTCGCGCAAAGCGAGAGAATTCATCGACCATACGCCTGATGTCATCGACCTGCCGCACGATCGTGTCGGTGCATTGTTCGAAGACGGCCTTGTCCTCGGTGATCACCTTGCCAAATTTGCGTCGAATGCGCTCGGCCGAAAGCTGGATCGGCGTTAGCGGATTCTTGATCTCGTGCGCGATGCGGCGGGCAACGTCTCCCCACGCCGACGTCCGCTGCGCGGAAACCAGCTCGGTAATGTCGTCAAGCGTGATGATGTAGCTGTCGCGCGACTGGCTGGTCTGCTCGGCGCTGACGCGAACCGAAAGATTGCGTTCATGACCATCGCGGTTGATCGTGATCTGGCCCTGAACCAGCCGCTGCGTGCCCTCCCGCGCGGTTTTCATCATGTCGTCGAGTTCGGGCAGCACATCCGACAGCGGATGACCCAACGTCTCCGATTCCGCGTGACCGATCAGCTTCTCGGCCGACCGGTTGAGAATGCCGACGCTGCCGGAACCATCGACGCCAATGATGCCGGCGCTTGCCGACGACAATACCGCCTCGATGAACCGCCGGCGGCTGTCGATCAGATCGCTTGCGCTTACCAGTTCGTCACGCTGGGTGCGCAGCTCCTGCGTCATCTTGTTGAAAGTCTCGCCGAGTTGCGCGAGATCACCCTCCGAGCGATGGACCGGCACCTGGACGTGCAGATCGCCGGTCGAGACGACATTGGCGGCGCTCATCAGGCGACGTATCGGCGCCACCAGCCAATTGGCGAAATTGAGCCCGATTAGAATGGAGGCTGTCAGGATCGTCAGTGCAATCACGGCGAACATCAGCGCGAAATTCACCTGAATGCCGAGCCGGCGCGACTCGATCTCGGCATATTCGGCGGCACTTGCCTCAGTTTGCTTGAGCTGTGCGACCACGCGGGGATCGAGCATGCGCGCCACGTACAGAAAGGTGTCGTTGAACGCTTTCAGCCGGATCACCGCCGCGACGTAATTCTCTTCGGGCAACACCGCAATCTCGGGTTCGGTTTCCTTGACATTGTTGAGGAATTCCGCTGGTGGCGGTGCGAAGGCCAGCTTGATTCCGGTTTGCGCCGTCACCACAACGTTGGTGTCCTTGTCGATCAGCATCGCGCCTGGAAGGTCGCGGGAGGCGGCACTCGCGGTCAGAAGCTCAAGGAACGATTTGCGATCCTGATCGAATAATGGCCGCGCGTGGGATATGTCGTTGGCCATCCCCAGAATGTCGCCACGGATGAGCTGCGCGTGTTCCTGCATATACGCGCGGGCAATGATCACCGAATTCTGGATCACCTCGCGGGTCGGGCCTGAAAACAGCCGATCGAAACCGCGGTCGATGGTCACATTGGCGACGATCGACACCAGCACCGCCGGCAACACCGCGATGATCGAAAACAGGCTTACAATCTGAACGTGCAGCCTCGCCGCTGCGCGCCCGCGGCGGCGGGCTTGAATCACCTGCCAGACCTCCCGCACGATGATCCCGACCAGCAAAAGAATGGTGGCCGTATTGATCAGCAGGAAAGAAACAACGACTTCGGGTGTCGGCTGGATCCGCGTCAGGCCTGTGAGCACCACAAAGGTGAGGAAGGTCGACAGCAGGGCCAGCCCAACCGCAAATGGCGCCACGAACCTCCTCAGGGCCCCCCCTTTGGATTCGGCGAACGTCGGATCGAGCGATGGAGCCGAGGTTTCTGCGCTGGTCATTCCGGCAAAGGGTAGCTGAAGGACTTCCGCTTGCCGGATCATCACCGACAGCAGACGACTGATGCATTCATATCACAATGTTGCCAAATTGCGACAATTCCACGGCCAGCTACCGCTATAGCAACGATACCGGACAGCCCTGTGCCTTTCGGAGGGGGATTGAAGGCTTCCAGGGCCGCTTCGGTTTCGATTAAATCGGAGCGTCCACCCCGATATTCCCGACTTTAGCCTTTCGGCTCACGCGAGCCGGCATCTCCATCCAAGGCGAAGCCGGTGTGAAGGGAATCAGCGCCGCTAGCTACCGCTCCGGTAAACCTGGATGTCCAGATCGCGAATCTTCTTCCGTAAGGTGTTGCGGTTGAGTCCGAGCAAATCGGCGGCGCGAATTTGATTGCCCCGAGTGGCCGCCAGCGCCGCGGTCAGCAAGGGCACTTCGATCTCCCGGAGGATCCGGTGATAGAGACCCGGCGGCGGCACACCGTTCGGGAAGCCCGAGAAATGCGATGAGAGATAGGCTTCGACCGCGCCGCCGAGATTGTCGATCCCCTGATGAGCGTTGCCGCCCGAGGCGACGGCAGGAGGCGCCAGCTCGCCGTCAATGACAGACCCCGTGATCACGTCCTGCGGATACAGGGCCGCAAGCCGGCGCGCGAGATTTTCCAGTTCGCGCACGTTGCCGGGCCAGCGATGCTGCTTCATGCGCTCCAGCGCCAGCGCGTCGAGTTTCTTCGGCGGCAGTCCGTCCTTCTCGGCCAGCGCGAAGAAATGCCGGATCAGGTCGGGCAAATCCTCGATCCGCTCGCGCAGCGGAGGCAGACGCAGCGGCACGACGTTCAAGCGGAAGAACAAATCCTCGCGGAACAGGCCCTGTTGAATCAGGATGCGCAGGTCCTTGTTGCTGGCAGCGACGATCCGCACATCGGTCTTGATCGGCGTACGGCCGCCCACCGTGGTATATTCGCCCTGTTGCAGCACGCGCAGCAAACGGGTCTGCGCTTCCATCGGCATGTCGCCGATTTCGTCAAGAAACAGCGTTCCTCCCTCGGCCTGTTCGAACCGCCCCGAGGCGCGGGTATTGGCGCCGGTGAAGGCGCCGCGTTCATGGCCGAACAATTCGGACTCGATGAGATCGCGGGGGATCGCGGCCATGTTGACGGCGACGAACGGCCCGCTGCGCCGCTTGCCGTAATCATGCAATGCGCGTGCGACAAGCTCCTTACCCGTACCGGACTCGCCCGAGATCATGACCGTCAGGTCGGTCTGCATCAGGCGCGCGAGCACCCGGTAGATTTCCTGCATCGCAGGCGAACGGCCGACCAGCGGGATCGAGTCGAACTCTGCTTCATCGGCGTGATTGGCCGCCCGCTCTTTCGGCTCTGCCAGCGCGCGGCCGACGATGGCAATCAGCTCCTTCAGGTCGAACGGCTTTGGCAGATACTCATAGGCGCCGCGCTCGGAGGCGCGGATCGCCGTCATGAAAGTGTTCTGCGCGCTCATCACGATGACGGGCAGGTTCGGTCGCATCTTTTTGATCCGCGGCAACAGATCGAATGCGTTTTCGTCGGGCATCACCACGTCGGTGATGACCAGATCGCCCTCGCCCTGGCTGACCCAACGCCATAACGTCGCCGCGTTCCCGGTCAGCCGTACCTCATATCCGGCACGCGAAAGGGCCTGATTCAGGACAGTGCGAATGGCCGTGTCATCGTCGGCGACAAGTATGCTACCTGCGGGCATCGCTATTCCTCATCTGGTGTTCTGTGAGGCATGCAACGACGTACCCGAAACGTCATCGCGATTGCTTTGATCGAAGTGTTTGGCGGTACTGAACATCGGCAACAGCACACGGAAAATGGTCTTCCGCGGCTGGGATTCGCATTCGATAATGCCGCCGTGATCGCCGACGATTTTGGCCACCAGCGCAAGACCCAGTCCGCTGCCGGTCTGCTTGGTCGTGACAAACGGATCGAACAGGTTCGGGAGCAGGTCTTCCGGCACGCCGGGACCGTTGTCCTTGACACAGAACTCCAGCGGCAATGACACGCGCGATTTCTTTCCCGGCACCGACAAGCGAACGCCGGGACGGAACGCAGTGGTCAGCTGAATTTCGGCGTCATTGCCGAGATCGACCACCGCCTCGGCGGCATTCTTGACCAGATTCAGAAATACCTGAATCAACTGGTCCTGGTTGGCGAGCACTGGCGGCAACGACGGATCGTAGTCTTCGACGAAGCGGACATTGCGCGCAAACCCCGATTGCGCGAGCCGCTTGACGTGATCGAGCACCGAATGAATGTTGACGGCGCCGCGCGCCACCGGCCGGTCGTCGCCGAACACTTCCATGCGGTCGACCAGCGTGACGATGCGGTCCGCCTCGTCGCAGATCAATCGCGTCAGCATGCGGTCTTCCGCTGAGGCCGCCTGCTCGAGCAGTTGCGCCGCGCCGCGGATGCCGGACAGCGGATTCTTGATTTCATGCGCCAGCATGGCGGCCAGCGCAATCACCGACCGTGCCGCACTTCGATGCGTCAATTGCCGGTCCATCTTGTCCGCGATGGTGCGCTCCTGCAGCATCACGACGATATGCCCGGGACGTTCGGTCAGCGGCGCGACATGCAGGTCCACCTGGCGATCGCCGCCGATCCGCGGCGTACCCAGATCCACCTTGTATTCGTTGACCGGCGAACCGCTGCTGCGCACCTGGTCGATCAGCGCCAGCAACGGGCTGCCGAACGGTACCAGTTCCTTCAGCGACTGACGCTGCAGAAATTGAGTCGAAATTTCGAAAAACGATTCCGCGGCCATATTGGCATCGACGATCTTGCCGTCCGGCGCGACCAGCAGCACCGGATTGGGCAATGCATTCAGGATCGCCTCGCCGTCGGATGGCGCCGGCCGGCGATTTTCTGCGGCTGAAGTCATGCGGCGGCGCTCCATGCAAAATCGTCGAATGCATCTTGAAGAGAGCGATGCACACGGTGCGGATCGTCGGATGTCAGAACCTTCTGTCGCCATGCTTTAAGCGTCGCCGCCGGCGCGCGGCTGCATTGGGCGGCAATTTCCAGCGCCCAGCCGAGATGCTTGCGTGCATGGCGAAGGCCGACACGCAGTCCATAATGCGCGCAAACGTCGTCATAAAGCGCGCGGAGATAGTCGAGCTGCTCCGCCAGCGAGGGCGAGGATTCGGCAATACCGGATTCGAGACGGCGCCCGATCTGGCCGGGCAACCACGGCTGGCCCTCCGCCCCGCGGCCGACCATGACCGCGTCAGCACCAGAGATTTCGAGCGCGGCCAGCGCCTTCTCAAACGACGTGATGTCGCCGTTGACGACGAGCGGAATGCCGATTGCATCCTTGACGGCCCGAACCGCACTCCAATCGGCTTCGCCCTTGTAGAACTGGCAACGGGTGCGGCCATGCACTGAAATCAGCTGCACGCCTGCGGCCTCGGCGCGACGCGCCAATTCCGGCGCATTGAGGGAGCGATCGTCCCAACCGAGCCGCATCTTCAACGTCACGGGCACTTTTACGGCGCCGACCGTTGCCTCGATCAAGGTCAATGCGTGATCGGGATCCCGCATCAATGCCGAACCGGACTGGCCGCCTGTCACGTGACGCGCCGGACAGCCCATGTTGATATCGATAATGTCGGCGCCGGCGGCTTCCGCGATGCGCGCGCCTTCCGCCATCCAACCCACTTCGCAGCCCGCGAGTTGAACGACATGCGGACCTATTCCGGTCGCCTCGCATCGCAGCCGCGACATCGCTCGACCGTTGACAAGATCGCTGCTGGCGGTCATTTCCGAGACAACGAGTCCGGCACCTAGACTTGCGGTCAATCGCCGAAACGGCGCGTCGGTAATCCCCGACATCGGCGCGAGCAGGACCCGATTGGCGACCTCAATATCACCTATTTTCAATGGCTTAAGGCGTGAGGCTTCCAGAACGGTCACGGACTTCTCATTTTTCTGGCAGACGCTTCCTTGCGACTACCGGGACTCATTTTTGAGCACAAATCTTGTGCAGTCAAGCTTCATGCCTACACTTTAGACAGTTCTGTCAATCTTTCAAGTGCACTGCAACAAAATATGCCTTTCCCACAGTTATCGGGAATTGTTCTGTTTTCGAGCCTCTACATGATAAGGGCAGTGCGTCAGCGAGCCCTGCGCTCCCCCAACCAACCCCGAATCACCGATCATTGAGTCCAATGCCGAAAACAGAGCGGACTGCAGCCATCCTCGTCGCAGCCGGACGCGGGCTTCGCGCCGGTTCGGGAGGTCCGAAGCAATACCGTTCGATCGGCGGACAGAGTGTGATTTACCGAGCCATGCAGCCGTTTTGCCGTCACCCGCAGATCTTCGCAGTACAGCCGGTCTTGAATCCCGATGACATGGCAATGTTTAACGCCGCGGTCAGTACGCTGCGCCATGCGGCTCCCGCCAATGGCGGAGCCACCCGTCAGGCCTCGGTGCGTGCCGGACTGGAAGCGCTTGCCCATCAAAGGCCGGACATCGTTCTGATCCACGACGCGGCGCGGCCGTTCGTCACGGCCGCGCTGATTTCGCGTGCGATCGATGCTGCGTCCCTCACCGGCGCGGCCGTTCCCGCGATACCCGTCACCGATACCGTCAAGCTGATCGACGGCGACGGGAACGTCGAAGCAACGCCGGAGCGCTCGCGGCTGCGAATTGCGCAAACGCCGCAGGCGTTTCGGTTCGATATGATTCTCGACGCCCATCGCCGCGCGGCCGCCGATGGCCGCAGCGACTTCACCGATGACGCCGCGCTTGCCGAGTGGGCGGGATTGACGGTGGCAACCTTTGAAGGCGATCCTGCAAACATGAAACTGACGACGCCGGAAGATTTTGCCCGCGAAGAAGCCCGCCTCGGCGCCCTGCTTGGCGATGTCAGAACCGGGAGCGGCTACGATGTTCACGCCTTCGGCGATGGCGACCATCTGATGATCTGTGGCGTTCGCGTGCCGCACAGCCGCGGCTTTCTTGCGCATTCCGACGGTGATGTCGGCCTCCATGCGCTGGTCGACGCGATCCTCGGCGCACTGGCCGACGGCGACATCGGTTCGCATTTCCCGCCGAGCGATCCGCAATGGAAGGGCGCGGCATCGGACCGCTTTTTGAAATACGCGGTCGATCGCGTCACCGCGCGCGGCGGACGCATCGCCCATCTCGACGTCACCCTGATTTGCGAGCGCCCGAAAGTCGGACCGTACCGTGACGCCATGCGCGCGCGCATCGCTGAGATCACCGGCCTTGGCCTCTCGCGCGTGGCCGTGAAAGCGACCACCAGCGAACGGCTCGGATTTACCGGCCGCGAGGAAGGCATCGCCGCCATGGCGAGCGCGACGATACGCCTGCCTTGGAACGAATCGGACGACAAAGGCGGGAGCGACTGAAATGAGCGGCAGCGACGCCCGCGCCCTCTCCCGCTCGCTGCTCGATCTTTGCCGGATGCGCAAGCTGACCATCGCGACCGCGGAATCCTGCACCGGCGGCCTGGTTGCCGGCGCGCTCACGGATATTCCCGGCTCCTCCGACGTGATCGATCGCGGCTTTGTCACTTATTCCAACGACGCCAAGCGCGCGATGCTGGGCGTCAAGATAACGACGCTGGCGACGTTCGGCGCGGTCAGCAAGGAAACCGCAACCGCGATGGCTGTCGGCGCGCTGGAGAAGGCCGGCGTCGATCTTGCCGTCTCCATTACCGGCATTGCCGGTCCGGGCGGTGCCACGCCGGGCAAGCCTGTGGGCCTGGTGCACTTCGCCGTCGCCGCCCGCGACGGCAGAATTCTGCATCGCGAATGCCGCTTCGGCGCGATCGGCCGCAGCGCTGTACGCCAGCGCTCCGTCGTGGAGGCCTTGCGAATGCTGATGGAACTGGCGCGCGGACCGCAGGGGCCGACCAAGCCGCGCCGCGAAGCCACCAGCCGGTTGCGCCCGCGCGCGGCGCGGACGTCGCGGCGCAACGCCGTCAAGCGGCGGCGACCGCCTCGCGCGTGATCGGGTCATCACAAAGGCCGTCAGGATAGTGTCCTGCCTGACGCGCCGGCTTTTCCATAAACCGCGTCGGCGCGCTTTTCGAATGCCGCCGCAAATCGCTGAAACGCCGCGTCGAACATGGTTCCCATCAGCAACGCCAGCATCCGGCTCTTGAATTCATAGGCGAGGAAAAACCCGACCTCGCAGGCGTTGTCCGGCTTCGGCTCGAACGACCAGCGGTTCTCCAGGTTGCTGAACGGCCCCTCCAGATACTCGACGAGAATTTTGAGATTGGGTCGGTCCAGCGTGACCCGGCTGGTGAACCCTTCTCGGACCAGCTTGAACGCGACCGTCATGTCGGCGATGACGATTTCGGTACCGTCGGGCTTTGGCGTGCGTTGACGTATCTTCAGCGAGCGGCACAACGGCACGAACTCGGGATAACGCTCGACATCGGCGACCAGATCAAACATCTGCGGCGCGCTGTGGTGAACCCGGCGCTTGCTGGAAAATTTCGGCATGTCCGGAGCTCAGCCGGAGATCGCAGCCCGCGCCGCCCGCAGCCGGACGAAATCGTCGCCGGCGTGATGCGAGGAGCGGGTCAAGGGGCTCGCGGATACCATTAGAAAGCCCTTGGCATAGGCCAGCTTCTCGTAGCCTGAGAATTCATCGGGCGGCACATATCGCATGACGGCATGATGCTTGCGGGTCGGCTGCAGATATTGCCCGATGGTGAGAAAGTCGACGTCGGCCGAGCGCAGGTCATCCATCACCTGCAAGACCTCGTGACGTTCTTCACCGAGCCCCACCATGATGCCTGACTTGGTAAAGATGGTGGGGTCGATCTCCTTCACCCGCTGCAACAGCCGGATCGAATGGAAATAGCGCGCGCCGGGACGCACCGTGAGATAATGCGACGGCACCGTTTCCAGATTGTGATTGAACACGTCGGGCTTCGCCGCCACCACGACTTCGAGCGCGCCGTCTTTGCGGAGGAAATCCGGTGTCAGGATCTCGATCGTCGTGGTCGGGCAGCGGGCCCGGATCGCGCGAACGGTTTGCGCGAAATGGGCAGCCCCACCATCGGCGAGATCGTCGCGGTCCACCGAAGTTATCACGATATGAGCGAGCCCGAGCTTGAAGGTGGCTTCGGCGACGTGTTCCGGCTCCAGGGCATCCAGCGCACCCGGCATGCCGGTCTTGACGTTGCAGAAGGCGCAGGCGCGCGTGCAGGTGTCGCCCATGATCATGAAGGTGGCGTGCTTCTTGTCCCAGCACTCGCCGATGTTCGGACAGCCCGCTTCTTCGCACACCGTGACCAGGCCGTTTTCCTTGACGATCCTGCGGGTGTCGCCATAGCCACGCGTATTCGGCGCGCGCACCCGGATCCAGTCCGGCTTCGGCGGCGACAACGCGTCCGGCCGATTCACCTTTTCGGGGTGACGTGGGCGCAGCGGCGTGGCTGAGACGGTATCGACGACGACGACCATGCAATGTCCATTCTGGCAGGTACCTTAGCTAATCCGCCCGGCCGGGAAGCGCAACCGTCCGGCTTGTTAGTCCCCGGGCTTTAGCATATTGCCATGCCCGACCCATTTCCGCCCTCCCCGACCTCAATTTGAATGGCTCAAAGCCGTCCACCTGCGAATCGAACCGAGACCCGTTTGGGCAAGCCGCTCAAGCGTGCGTTCTTTGCCCGCCACGTCCTTGAGGTCGCGCCCGACCTGATCGGCGTGACAATGCTGGTAAACGGCGTGGGCGGCATCATCGTCGAGGTTGAGGCCTACCATCACACCGAACCGGCCGCGCACTCGTTTCGCGGGCCGACGCCGCGCAACAGCGTGATGTTCGGACCACCCGGCTTTGTCTATGTCTATCGCTCCTACGGCATCCACTGGTGCGTGAACTTTGTCTGCGAAAAGCAAGGCTCGGCCAGCGCGGTGTTGATCCGGGCCCTGCAGCCGACTCACGGCATTCCGGCGATGCGGCGTCGGCGCGGATTGCACGACGAGAAATCGCTGTGCTCTGGTCCGGGCAAGCTGACCGAAGCGCTCGGGATCGCCCACCAGCACAATGCGCTGGCGCTCGATGCACCCCCGTTTGCACTGCATGCGAGGGTTGGCAAACCCGATATCGTGGCCGGCGTTCGGATCGGCCTCACCAAGGCGGCCGAGCTTCCATGGCGATACGGACTGAAGGACTCAAAATTTCTCTCCAAGCCTTTTTGACCGGCGGCGCGTGACGACGCTCTGTAAGCCGTCGTTGCGAGCGTAACGAAGACGTGTCCGGACGCGGTGCAGCGTTCTTCACGATGCACCGCAGCGCCGGGACCCATAGGTAACCTATGTAGAGCGTGGACCCCGGATCAGCAGCGCACCACGCCGCAAGACATAGCGCGTCGAAAGACGCGCGTGAACGCGCTTATGGCGCTGCGCAGCATCCGCGGCACACAAACATGCCTCCGCATTCTCGCAGCGCGACGCGCCCGAGTTGTACCGAAACTTTTTCGCGCTCGAAAAACGAGGGCGTGGGGAATGCCGGGTGCCCGTTGCACCCGCAGCCGCGTGCGCAAGTGTAGAAAGCACACGCGTTAGTCACCACGGTCGCACCGGGATCACCCGGCATTCCCGCACGCGATGGTTTTAACGGTTTTGGGCTCTCCCTGGTGACCGGGCTTTGT
>JAJYAH010000098.1 GCA_021779635.1 Pseudomonadota bacterium
CGCCGCCGAACCGCGCCACGAAATCCTCCGGGCGCAGCATTTCGCGCAACCTGTCAGCGACCGCGCACAACAGCTGGTCGCCGCACGGATGACCCAGGGTGTCGTTGACCTGCTTGAACTGATCGAGGTCGATAAACAGCAATGCCGACAATTGGTCGGCATTGTGCGGAACCGCCAACAGACGTTCGATCTCGTCGCGGAAATTGAGCCGGTTGGGCAGCGCCGTCAACTCGTCGTAACGCGCCAGATGGGTAATTCTGGCTTCCGCGTTGCGCCGTTCGGTGATGTCTTCAAGCAGCACGACCGCACCGCCGCCTGCCATCGGTTGAACCGTCCATGACAACGACCGGACCATGACAGGGTCGGGATCGGTGGTGATGACATCCTTTGCCTGCGAATTCTCGATTTCCGAGAGGATTATCTGTCCGCTCGCAGCCGAGATCGATCCGACGCGGACGCAGGCGGAAATGATGTCGGCGGCACTCGCGCCGCGATGCACGAGATCGTCGGACAGTCTCATCATCTCGCTAAAACGATGATTCATGACCGCAAGACCGCCGTCGGCGCCAAACATGCACAGGCCGTGAGGCATATTGTTCAGGGCGGTGTCGAATTGGCCAGCCAGCGCCGCCTCGCGCTCGCGCGCCATTAGCGCCTGCATGAATATTCTGTGCAGATTGGCCGAAATTTGCATGACAGCCACAAGAAATGCGGCGCACACGACCGACATGGCCATGTAATAGGGTGTGCCACGTAGCGCGAGCGCGATCACAGTTGACCCGTAGACGAGTGCAACCTGCAGCTGGAATACCCACTGCCGTCCATAGGCCCTGCCAGCACCTCCCCCCACAATCCCGGTGGTTGCGGATAAACAGATCATATGGGCCACGGCGTCGTCAGTGACCAACAGAGTGGTGGAGCACCATGTGCCGACCGCAGCGGCCTGGATCGTCGCCCCGATCTGATGGCGCATCTTCCACCGCATAGCTTCATCGGCGGTCAGGGTCGATTTGCCCGCCTGGTACCGCTGCAGGTCGAACGCGCGGACGGCGCCGGCGACGATGAGAAGGGCGACACACGCCCAGATCAAAGGTTCTCCCGTCTTCATCGCGGTCATGGCCGCCGCGATGGCTCCGAAGACGAGACCCGTCAGCATTGGAGCAGGAGTCTCGAACAGCGAATCGATCAACGCCGCGCGAAGGTACGGCGATATCTTCTGGTCGATTACTTCCCGCTGATTGGCAAGCTGCATTTTCGGGCGCGCCGGGTCCTCGTCAGGCCTGCAGTTCTAGCGCTCGCAGATGAAGTCTTTCTGAGGGAACATCGTTACCGGGAGGTTGCCGTTGGTTCGCCAAGGCGAAAATCCTCCCGTTAAATCAGCGGGCTAGGCAAGATTTGCCGGCGGCGAGGCCGGCGCCGGCCGGACGGCGGCGACGATATCAGGACAGCAGGGGCGACCAGGCCGGATCGGACGCAAATCCGGGGGTAGGAACCCGTTGTTCGCTGCGGCCGGAAATGTCCACGGTAAACAGCGAAGGTCCGTCATTGCCGCCGGGGTCGCGGAAGAACATCAGGACGCGGCCGTTCGGCGCAAAGGTCGGTCCTTCGTTGTGGAATCCGGATGTAAGAATCCGCTCGCCCGAGCCGTCCGGCTTCATGATGCCGATCGAAAACTGTCCGCCGCCCTGTTTGGTAAACGCGATGTAGTCGCCACGCGGCGACCAGACCGGAGTAGAATAAGTCCCGTCTCCGAAGGATATGCGTTGCGCGGGTCCACCGGTCGCCGGCATCACGTAGATCTGCGGCTTTCCGCCGCGGTCGGATTCGAAACACAGCCGGGTGCCGTCGGGCGCATAAGACGGCGAGGTATCGATTGCCGGCGTATCGGTCAGGCGCGTGGTCGATTTCGAACGCAGGTCCATCACGAACAGGTTCGAGTTGCCGCCCTGCTGCAGACTCATGATGATGCGCTGGCCGTCAGGCGAGAACCGCGGCGAGAATGACATGCCGGGGAAGTTGCCGACGATCTCGCGCTGCCCGGTCTCGATATTGAACAGATAGACCCGCGGGTCACCCTGGCCGAATTCCATATAGGTGATTTCCTGGGTCGACGGCGAGAATCGCGGGGTCAGCACGAGATCGGTGCCGCGTGTCAGATAGCGAACATTGGCGCCGTCCTGATCCATCAGCGCCAGGCGCTTGATACGTCGTTGCGCGCTTCCGGATTCGTCGACGAACACCACGCGGCTGTCGAAATAACCTTTCTCTCCGGTCAGGCGCTCGTAGATCTGGTCGGAAATGATGTGCGCGATCCGCCGCCAATTTTCCGGCGACGTATCATATTGCTGGCCGCCAAGCTGTTGGCCGGTAGCCACGTCCCAGAGCCGAAACTCGGCATGCAGACGACCGTCGCCCCGCCGCGTCATCCGACCCGTCACCAGCGCCTGGGCGTTGATGGTCTTCCAGTTCTGGAATTGCGGCGCGGTATCGATGTTGGTGATTTTTTCGATATAGGCCGCCTGGTCGATCGGCGCGAACAAGCCGCTGCGCTTGAGGTTGTTGGTAATGACCTGGGTCACGCCGGCGCCGACCTCGCCGTCCGAGGGCGTTCCCGCCACGAAATTGGGAATCGCGATCGGCAGCGGCACGAATTCGCCCTCGGGAACGATGACCCGCTTGGGCGGACCCTGTTGCGCGAAAGCGCTGCGGACGTCACCGCCCGCCAACATGCCCAGTGTGGCGATCCCGGAAAGTATCTGCCGGCGGCTCGGGCGGAACGGCATCTCACGCAGTCGATCTTTGTCGGTCATCGGTACGGCTTCATTTCATATCGGCGATCGTCAATGGGTGACCGCTCTCAGGTCTTTCGTTCGGTGAATACCGGCTCAAAATATTTCCATTCGTCGAAATAGGCCGCGGGCAGATTATACGGCTGGCATTCGATGATCGCGCGCAACGCGCTCTCCCGATAGACGCGAAGATACGGCGTCGCCGGCGTCCCTTCCGCAACCGGCATCCCTTCCAGCGTGCCATCGCGCTTGAGCTTGATGGCGAAGGCTGCCTCGGGATTCTGGCTCTCGATACCGCCATAGGGCTTTTTCCAGCAGCGCTCGACCTGCGACTGGAACATCGCGCCCCAGGTCGCTGAATTGTCCGCGGCCTTGCCCTTGGCAAGGCCCAGCGCCGCGTTGGAATTCAGCGTATCGCCGGCGACCGCCTGCCGGGTCGGATCGCGCTTGTCGAGCAATTCCGCAATCTTGGTCTGATCGAAGGTCCGTTCCTTCGGCTTTTGCGGCTGCGGCGGTGGCGTCGCCGCCTGGACTTGCGGCTTCGGCTTCTTCTCTTCCTTCTTCAAGGCTTCCGCGATCGGATCGATCTTGGGTGGATCCGGCTTCTTCTCGATCGGCTTCGGCTCTTCCTTGGGCTTGCTCTCGGCGACCGGCTTCGGCGGGTCGGGCTTTTTCTCGACCGGCTTTTCAACCGGCTTCGGCTGAGGCGGCGGCGAGGTGTCGGTCACGACTGGCGGCTTCTCGCTGATCTTGCCGATGGTGTCATCCACCGGCTTGGCTTCGGCGACTTTCTCCACCAGCGGCTTCGGATTCTCCTTCTTGCCGGATTTCATGCCGGCGGTGACCTTGGCCAGCTGATCGGCGGAAATGATATCGACCGGCAAGGATTCTTCCGGCATCGACTCGAAGGCTTTGGACGAGAACGACACAAGTCCCCACCCGATCACGAGAACGTGCAGGGCCACAGACGCAACCAGTGTCTTGTCGACCTTCACTCCCTAGTTCCCCTGCTCCACTTCGGTGACGAGCGCCAGCCGCTTGAACCCGGCGCCGGACAATTGTCCCATCACCCTTGCTACGGTCCCGTAGTCCGCCTTCTTGTCCGCCCGCATGAATATACGCTCGTCGAGGCCGCCGCGGGCGTCGGTGATCGCCTTTAATTTCGGTACCAGTTCGTTCATCGCAACCTCAGTGTCGTTGATGAACACCCTTCCCTTGACGTCGACCGAAAGCTGCAGCGGCGTCTTGTCCTGCTCCAGGCTCTTGGCCTGCGTCTGTGGCAGGTCGAGCGGTACGCCCACCGTCAATAGCGGCGCCGAGACCATGAAGATGATCAGCAACACCAGCATTACGTCCACCATCGGCGTGACGTTGATCTCCGCCATCACGGCGCGACGCCGGCCGCGGCGTCCGCCGCCCGGCGAGCCTGCCATGTTCATCGCCATGATCTGGTGCTCACAATGCGCTCACAATATACCGCTCCTCACGTCCGCTCGTCGATCTGCCGCGACAGGATCGCAGAAAATTCATCGGCAAAACCTTCCAGCCGCTGGGCCTGCCGGTTCACCTCGGACGTGAATTTATTGTAGAAAATAGTCGCCGGAATGGCGGCGATAAGGCCGATTGCGGTCGCAAACAGCGCTTCGGCGATGCCGGGGGCCACGACCGCCAGTGAGGTATTTTTCGAGGCGGCGATCGACTGGAAGCTCGACATGATCCCCCAGACCGTGCCGAACAGGCCGACGAACGGGCCCGCCGAGCCGACCGTCGCCAGCACCAGCAGCCGGCGCTCCAGCCGCTCGATCTCGCGGGCAATCGAGACGTTCATCACCTTCTCGATCCGCATCTGAAGCCCGGCGAACGACCGCGCCTGGCTTTCGAACGACCGTTTCCACTCGCGCATGGCCGCGACGAAGCACGCCGCCATCGATTGCGTCGGCTTGGCCGACAATGCACGGTAAAGTTCCTCGATCGACTGCCCGGACCAGAATGCCTGTTCGAAACGATCCATGGCCCGCTTGGTGCGGGCATACAGGATGATCTTGTCGATCGCGATCGCCCAGACCCAGACCGAACAAGACAGCAGCCCCAGCATGACGACCTTGACGATCCACGCAGCCTGCAGAAACAGTGCAATCAGCGATACGTCGCTAGACGCCATTGGCAAGGCTGACTGAGCCACGTCGGCCGGATTCATGAGCGGTATCCTCTCAACGCAAGTGTCCCATATCCCCCGGGAGCAAATGGCTGCCGGTGCCATAGCCGCGCACCCGGCGCGGCAAGCGCCAGCGCGAGAGGCCTTATTTCGTGTCGCATGGGAGGCCCGTCCGAAGCCGAGGCCTGCATCCCCTGCCAACGTGTCAAAACGAGGGCTATCAGCGCGTCTTTACGCCCCTAACCAGACGCTAATCATGGTTAAGGCGAGGTTACCGAAGCGGATTTCCGGCGAATGACGGTAACCGGGTCGGGGCTCTTTGCCAGCTTTTCGGAGTAACCGATCCCGAGATCAGGCTGAAACCGGTTCGGGGCAGTTGATCAGGCGCGCGGGGACGCCGACCGCCGTGCAGCCGCCTGGCACGTCGCACGTCACGACCGAGCCGGCGCCGATCTTGGCAAAGTCTCCGATACTGATGTCGCCGAGAATCGTCGCCCCCGTGCTGAGCAGGACGCCTCTGCCGATCTTGGGCGCACGGTTCGGGGTTTCGACCTTCCGCCCGATTGTAACGTTCTGCATAACGGTCACCTCGTCGCCGATGGTGGCGAAAGATCCGACCACGATGCCGGTCGCATGATCCAAAAACACCGCCGTCCCGATCAAAGCAGATGGGTGGATGCTCACCTGAAGAGAATCGGACGACTCGCTTTGCAACAGCAGCGCGAAGTCGTGCCGGTTCCGCTGCCAGAGCCAGTTCGACACGCGCCAGGCTTGCAACGCCACGTATCCCTTGAAATTGAGCAGTGCCGGCAAAAATGCCGTCGATGCCGGATCGTGAAGAACGATTCCCGCAAGATCGCGGCGCGCGGCCTCAACGAGGTCAGGCGACGCCGCAAATGCTTCACTGGCGACGCGCGCAAATTGACGCCGATCACTGGCGCTTTTGCCGAGCCGCTGTCCGATCTGGTAGGACACCGCAGCGCCGAGATCGGAGTGATCGAGGATCGAGGCCGATAAGGAACGGCCGAATATCGGGTCGTTGGCCAAGGCCGTTTCAGCCTCGCGCCGGATCAAGTGCCACAGCGCTCCGCTCGGTGAATTTCCGTCCGCGACCATGCCCATCTGCCAATCCAGCATACTGAATCGTGGCGGTGCTTTGCCAATTGCCAAGTATACGACCCTCCGAGAACCCCGCCAATCCTGCGCCTTGGGGCGCAAATACCCACAAAAAGCGAACCGCCCGTCTGCTTTCGCAAACGGGCGGTGATGTCGCCGTCAGGTTTGATGGGGGGCACTACGCCTGAGGCTTCAACCTTATTACCCCGATTTAGCCCTGCGGCTGACCGTCGGTGGGCGGGGCCGGACGCGGGCGGTGCTGCGCCATGAACTGGTCGAACTCTTCCTTGTCCTTGGCGTGACGCAGCCGATTGAGGAAATCCTTGAATTCGGTCTGCTCCTCCTCGAGCCGCCGCAAGGTTTCCATGCGGTACTCGTCGAACGCGCGGTTGCCGCTCGAGGGCGGACCGAAGCCGCCGAAGTTGAAGCCGCGGCGCTCCATATGATTGCGCATCCGCTCCATCTTGTACTGCATCCGCTCCATCTTATTCTGCCAGCGATCCTGGTGACTCCAGCAACCCATTTTCGTGCTCCTGAGTGTGAAAAAGAGGAAGGCAAGTCCGACCGGCCACCAGAACAGGAAGCCGAGAATGGTCGCGATGACCATGCCGGGGTGTATGCGCATTTGCGGGCGGTAGGGCTCGTCGACTGGGCCGCGCCATCGATGGACATCTGCGGTGTAGGCCATTTCCCTCTCCATGACGGCATCACGCCGTTGTGAATGTAAATAACATTTACATACCTAAACCATGCCGGGTTTTTGTCAAGCCGGGCGCAAGCGGCCACCCTGAATTTATTTTGGGCTGCCCCAGGGTCCGGCCGGCTTTGGCTCCGGCCGGTCTTTCGGTCCGGACGGGCTGCGGTCGGCCGGGAAGCCGAGACCGCGCAGATAAATCAGCACTTCCGCTTCCAAGAGATCCTCCGCCGACATCGGCAGCTTGCGGCGTGCCGCATCGCCTCGCGCAAACAGCGATGCCACGCCATGCGACATCGACCAGATGTGCAATGCCATCATCAACGCCGGTGGCCGCGGCGTGCCGGGCGGCGCCAGCGCGGCGAGCCGCTCCGCCGCTGCGCGGATGATGCCGAAAGCACGCTCGCTCGCAGCCAGCAATGCCGGATTAAGATCGACGGGAAGCCCTGATTCGAACATGGCGGAATAGAACGCCGGCTCCTGGCGCGCGAAGGCGAGATAGGCCTTGCCGACCCGCTCGAATGCGGTGACCGTGTCCGGCCGCCCGTCATCCCAGGCCGCGGTCAAGACCGCCTCGAACTGTTCGAAACCGCGTTGCGCGATGCTCGAAAGCAGTTCGTCACGGTCGCGAAAGTGCCGGTAGGGCGCAGCCGGGCTGACACCAGCCGAACGCGCGGCGTCGGCGAAGGTGAAGCCGGCAGGGCCCTTCTCGGCAATCAGGCGGAGCGCTGCTTGCAGCAGCGCCTCTTTCAGGTTGCCGTGGTGGTAGCCGCGTTCGGCGCGGCTCTGTTCCTTGCGCCAGCTCATGTGAAAGGCTTTTACATGAGCCGGTGCAAAAGGTCACTAGACCCTAGCGTGCGGATCTGGCCTGCAGTTCGGTAAATCCGCCGGCCGCCTCCCGAACGTCGGCAGGAAAATCCGACATTTCCTGCACCTGGCGGATCTCGATGATTTCATTGTCGGAGGCTGGGCACCGCTTCGCCCAGGCAATGGCCTCATCTCGTGATGTCACGTCAATCATCCAGTAGCCGCCGAGCACCTCCTTGGCCTCGGTGAAGGGACCGTCAGTCACAACCGGCTCGCCGCCGGCGAACGAAACCCGTGCCCCCATCGACGGCGGATGCAGCCCATCGAGCGTGATCAGCACACCGGCCACTTTCAGCGCTTCATTGTATTTCATCATCGCGGCGACCGCATCCGCGGCAGGCATAGTGCCGGCGGCCGCCGTCTCGTAGCCTGACGGAATCATCAGCATCATGAATCGCATCTTCACTCTCCACTGGATTTCAATTCAAAGGACCCGGTCGTCTGCGGTGTTGACCGGCCGAACCATCGTTCATCAACACGACGAATGGGGCCTTGTGGCACCGACATCAAAAGCAAAATTATTTCGGAGGTCGTTGCCGGCGACGTTCAATCGTCGATGGCCTGATGGGTCGAGGTCCAGAAATCGACGAAGGCGCGCGGCGGTTGCGGTGAATCCATCATTCGCTGAGTCAGCAAAATGCCGGTGAGTGTCGGGCTGGGGATTTAAATATCTCCCGGTCGGCGAAGAATTCGGCATCCACGCGAAACTGCTGCGCGAAGGCGGGCCCAAAATGGGGGCGCAGTCATGGATGAATTGCGCAAGAGCCATCTCGGCGTGGCCAGGCGCAGGAAAACCGGGCCGAGCGTAGGTGAGCGGTTGCAGAAGGCCTATGAGAAGGTGATGGCCAGGACGAGGTGATGTGGGCGTTCCCGTTTTGCGGCTTGGATCTCAACACCCATCGACCGGGAACGATTTTCTGTCGTCCGCCACTTGGCCGGCTGACCGCGCACGCGCAGCGCCTGCTTTGACGAAGCGTGGATGACACGCGATCGGTCCCGAAGCGATCGCTCCCCTTTTGCTTGAATCCTTCGCTGGCGCAACATGACCTTTCGAGCCTAAACTCCTAAGTGGTAACGCGCGGTGATGGTCCGGCGTCGTGCATGACGTTGAAATTCAACACCGGATCGGGCGAGGTGTCACGTCATGTCGGGAATGCTCATCAATCTGATCATCCAGGTCATTAGCGGCGCCGTCGGCGGAAATGTTGCCGCCGGCGCCGCCAAGAATGTCGATCTCGGTACGCTTGGAAATACCATCGCGGGTGCCATCGGCGGCGGCGTTGGTGGACAAATCCTTGGCATGCTGATTCCGCTGCTTGCCAATACCGGCACGACACCGGATATCGGCAGCATCGTCGGTCAGGTGGCCGGCGGTGGCGTTGCCGGCGCCGTGCTGACGGCGATCGTCGGCGCCATCAAGAACAGGACGGCTTGACCGGTCCGAAAACGAGAGCGGAGCGGGGCACTGATGCGTGCCCCGCCGGAGTGGGCAGACGATCGTGAATGCAAAAGCAGTCTTTCTCGCAGCAATGCTGTGCAGTCTCATGTTGCCGCCGGCACAAGCCGAGGTTCGCATCCTCGCCAGTCCGGGCGGACAGGTGGGGCCGTTCCTCGATATGTTCGAGGACGTGCGCGCCTCGGGCGAACGCGTCGTGATCGACGGGCCGTGCCTGTCGGCCTGTACGCTGGTGCTGAGCGTGGTGCCGAGCAACCGCATCTGCGTGACGCGGCGGGCGGTACTGGGATTTCATGCCGCGCGATCGATCGACCGGCGCGGCAGGACCTATGCCGAGCCGCAAGCCTCCGAACTTGTGCTGGAGGCCTATCCTTCCGCGGTAAGGGGATGGATTCGCCACCACGGCGGATTGACCTCGCACCGGGTGCTGCTGCGCGGGCGCGAACTCGCGGCAATCTATCCGGCGTGCCGATAGAGCATGATCCGGAAAAGTGGCTACCGGTTTTCCCTCGCGACAAACGCGAAGCGTTGCGAGGAGATCATGCTCTCAAACAAAAAACAGAGCCCCGCGATTGAACCGCAACGGAGGCTCTATTTCTTGACGCGTTTTCTTCGCGCGAACCTCGCATCGGATGCGGCGAAGGCGTCGCTTGAAAACACTCTGGATCGATCATTGCTCCATCGGGCAGTTGATCATCCAGGGAATGCCGAACTGATCGACGCACATCCCGAACCCCTTGGCCCAGAAGGTCTTGGCGAACGGCATGTTGACGGTGCCGCCCTCGGACAGAGCCTTGAAGCGGCGTTCGCCCTCGACAGGATCCTCGACGGTCAAGGAGACCGAAAAACCCTGCGGCTGGTGGAAGTGACCGGGAGGCGCGTCGGACGCCATCAGCACCTCGCCGTCGATCGACATCTTGGCATGCATGATCTTCTTCTTCCACTCCGGCGGAATCGGCATCGACTCCGGCGCCTGCTCATGCGTCAGCATGGCGTCGATCTCGCCGCCGAGCACCTTGGCGTAAAACTTGAACGCCGCTTCACAATTGCCGTTGTAATAAAGATAGGGATTGACCTGCATCGCTTGCTCCTTGGGTTATTGACGCTTCGAATAGTCGGCTACATTTCGGTGAGCCTTTTCAGGTTGGCGAGACCGATTTCAAAATCCTTGCCGATCATGCGGTCGAGGTTCATGAACACCTGCATCAACCTGGACATGAACGGCGCCGGGCCAAACATCCTCCAGGTGACATTAGTGTCATCGCCCTGCGGCAGTATTGTGAACTCGGCGGTGTTGTGGCCTTCGAACGGCCTGAAGAAATCCAGCTTGATGACGATTTTCGCAGGCGCCGAGGCCTCGAGAATTTCCATGCGGCCGGAGCCGACATTGTTGTTGCCGTCCCAGCCGTAGACCGCGCCCTTGCCGCTTGCCGCGCCGCTGTAGCTTCGCTTCATCGCGGGGTCCCGGGATTCATAGGGCGACCAGCTTCCCCATTGATGAAAATCGTTGATCAGCGGGAAGATTTTCTCCGGCAATGCCCTGACCGTGGTCGCGCGCTGGACGCTGAACGCATTCGGCTTGGTCGCGGCGAGCACCAGCACGATCGCGACGACGACCGCAAGCACGATGGCGACGATGGCAACGATCTCGAACATGATAGGCTCCGTAAACCTCAGCGAGGCAAATCAGGAAGGATGGTCAACGTCGCAGCGGCATCAGCGCACGCAAGTTCCGATCCCGTAACCACAGCCCGCCCCACACCATCAGTCCAAGATAGAACCCGAACAGGATGTGGCTGAACAGCGGACTGCCGATCCGCAGATGCGAGGCCATCGCACCACCGAGATAGCCGGTCAGCAGGATCGCACCAAGAATCGAGGTCGGCGGTATCGCATAAAGGATGGTGCAGGCCAGCGTGATGAACCCAAGGCTTCGCGCCAGTGTTTCGCTCGAACCATAGCCGATCCTGTCCATCGTTTCGGTGACAACCGGCCATGGCACCAACTTGATGGCGCCGTCGAACAGCATGAACAGAATGACGAGACCGCTGAGAACGCGGCCGGTCCAGAGCGCGGGCTTCGAGACCGGCGGGGTCTCGGCGATCGTCGACATGGCTTGCTCCCTAGAGAGTGGATGCATGCCCAAGAGACGAACGACGTCGGCGCAGTCCGACAGAGAGCGTGAAATAATTTTCGAAGTTTCGCACCTCCTTCCCACAAGAGGAAGAGAAGAAGTCACTTCCCGGCCTTCGAGCCGCGCGGCCGGCTGTCGCGCATCAACCGATCGAGATGCATCCGGATATGAGCGGCTTCTGCCGAGGTGTTGGCGAGCGCGATGGCGCGGTCGAATGCCACCCGCGCCTCATCATTGCGGCCGAGCTGCATCAGGAACGCGCCGCGCACGCCGAAGAAATGAAAATAATTCGAAAGCCGCTCGCCCAGCGGCTCGATCATTTCGAGCGCCGCCTCCGGCCCGCGCACCTTGGACACCGCAACGGCGCGGTTGAGCGTCACCACCGGCGACGGCTGCATGATTTCAAGCGCCCCGTAGAGCAGATCGATCTGCGTCCAGTCGGTGTCTTCCGGCTTTGCGGCGCGGGCATGCAAGGCGGCGATCGCGGCCTGAATCTGATAGGGCCCGCTGCGGCGATGCCGCATCGCCTTGTCGATCAGCGCCAGCCCTTCGGCGATCATCTTCTGATTCCATAACGCGCGATCCTGATCGTCGAGCAACACCAGCGCGCCGGCGGCATCGAAGCGCGCGGCCGCGCGGGCATGCTGCAACAGCAACAACGCGGTCAGGCCCATGATCTCGGGCTCGCTCTGGAACAGCCGCAACAGCAGCCGCGCCAGGCGAATGGCCTCTTCGCATAACGGCGCGCGGATCGCAGCGGTATCCCCGCCGGCGGAATAGCCCTCGTTGAAAATCAAATAAACCATCGCGGCCACCGCGGAGAGCCGCTCGGTACGCTCTACGGCCCCCGGGGTTTCGAACGGCACATCGGCGTTTGCGACCCGGGCCTTGGCGCGGGTGATGCGCTGCTCCATCGCGGCTTCGCCGACCAGGAACGCGCGCGCAATCTGCTTCACGGTCAGGCCTGAAACAATGCGCAACGCCAATGCGATTTGCTGGGTCGCCGGCAGATCGGGATGACAGCAGATGAACAGCAGCCGCAGAATATCGTCACGATAATGCGAACCGTCGAGCCGCTCGGCCAGCGCCTCCTCGGCGTCGTCAAGGTCCGAGATCGCCTCGTCCTCGGGCAGCGGTTGCTGCTTGCGGCTGCGCCGGATGTCATCGATCGCAACATTGCGCCCGACCATGATCAGCCACGCCGCCGGATCGCGCGGCGGGCCGTTCTGCGGCCAGCTTTTCAGCGCGCGCAGGCAGGCGTTCTGGAATGCTTCCTCGGCGGTGTCGAGATTGCGGAAATAGCGCAGCAGCGCACCGACCGCCTGGGGACGCGCCGACGTCAGCGCGCCATCGATCCAGGCGGTGTCGGTCACGCCGGAAGGCTCCCGGGATTGAGCACGCCGACGGGGCGGATTTCATAGGCGCCGCCGGGATTGGCTGCACCAAGATCGCGGGCGACGTCGAGCGCCTCGTCGAGATTCTTGCAATCAATAACATAAAAGCCGAGCAATTGTTCCTTGGTCTCGGCATAGGGGCCGTCGATCACGACCGGCGGATCGTCCTTGCGCAGCGTGGTCGCCGAGGTCGTCGGCAACAGGCGTGCCACCGGCCCGAGCCGGCCCTGCCTGGTCAATTTGTCCTGCACGACGGCAAGCTTCTTCATGACAGCCGCGTCCTGTTCCGGGGTCCAGGAACCGACGGTATCTTCATCGTGATAGCAAAGGATCGCGTAGAGCATGCGGATCGGTTCCCGTGTGTTGCAAGGACGATCCATTATGCCCGGCGCCGACAGGATTTCGGAAATATTTTGCGCGGCAACGGTCACCGGATAAGGTTCCCCGATTCCGCATGGATGAAGCGAAAATCCGATGAATAGAGGCGCGCTCGCGTTGCTGATCCATGGCGGGACCGAAAACTGGTCGCCGGAACGCTGGAAAGGCCGGTTCGACGAGATGTGCTGCGACCGGCGGGTCTTGCTGATGCCCGATGTGGCGTTCGATCCCGCCGAGGTCCACTATGCCGCGGTCTGGAAGCCGCGCCCCGGTGAGCTCGCGGCCTTTCCGAACCTGCGCGTGATCTTCAATCTGGGCGCCGGCGTCGACGCGCTGATGGCGGATTCCAGCCTGCCCAAAGTGCCGCTGGTTCGCGTCGCGGTCGGCGATCTCACCGATCGCATGACCGAATATGTCGTGCTTCATGTGCTGATGCATCATCGGCAGGAGCTTTATCTGCGCGAATGCCAGCGCGAGCAACGCTGGGCGCCGAGATTTCAATGGCCCGCTAGCGCGATTTCCGTCGGCATCATGGGCCTTGGCACGCTGGGATCGAGCGCCGCCGAGGTGCTGCGGCGATTGGGCTTCCGCGTCTGTGGCTGGAGCAGAAGCCCCAGGCAGATCGACGGCATCGAATGCTTTCACGGCCAGTCGCAACTGCAGCCGTTTTTGCAGCGCACCGATATTCTGGTCTGTCTGTTGCCGCTCACTCCGGATACACGGCACATTTTGAATCGTGAATTGTTTGAAAAGCTCCATC
>JAJYAH010000099.1 GCA_021779635.1 Pseudomonadota bacterium
TGAAAACAAATGGGAGTTCGAAAGGTTCCGGTGGTTTCCAGCGCGCGTTCGCCCCTCTTTTTCGAGAACCATCCGTGACTACATGCAGTGCAGTTACAAAGATTTAGGATTAACGGGATGCCCGCACCTCTGATCGTTTCGATTCCGCATCGCCTCGGCCGCGACGAGGCTACACGTCGTCTAAAGGACGGACTGACGCGCGCCGCATCCAGTGTGCCGGTATTGAACGTCGACGAGGCGCGTTGGGAAGGTGATCGGATGATCTTTCGCGTCAGCGCGCTCGGGCAATTGGCGTCAGGTCATGTCGATGTGGCGGACGATCATGTCCGGCTGGAAGTGACACTGCCCTTGCTGCTGCAGCGATTTGCCGAGATAGCCAAGGTCGCGATCAGGAAGCGGGGCGATCTGTTGCTGACCAAGAAAAGCTGAAGGGCCCTCAGGCGTGGAGACGCTTTCGCGTCGGCTTCAAGGCGCCTTCGAATCTGGCTCTCAGCACCGCCACCGGCAGTTGCCGGAAAAGGCTGGAGAGCGGCAATTCCGCGCCGTTGACGCCGTCCACCGAATAGCGGTCGAGGCTTAGCGTGCCGTCAAAGGCTTCCGCATCGGGCCAGACCCGGCCGCCTTGCGAGAATGCGGCGAGGGCTTTAGTGACGGCGACGACCGCAGCGTCGCGGCCACGGCGACGCGCGAAGGCAATGACATGGTCGCGGTGCGGACCGTTGACCACAAGCGGCTGATAATCGCCGTCGGCGAAGACGCCGGCAAGGTCGGTTCGCAGTTTCAGCAGATGCCGGATCCAGGCCAGCTTCACATGGCCATTGCGCCAGTTCTGTGTGAGGTCCGCCCAATCCGGCGCTTCCACCGATGCGAGCACGGCGGCGCGCTCCGCGAAATCCACCGGCCGCCGGTTGTCGGGATCGACCAGCGACAGGTCCCAGAGTTCGGTGCCCTGATAGAAATCGGGCACGCCCGGCATCATGGACTTCAACGTGACCTGGCTGAGCGAATTCAGCGCTCCCAGCAGCGAAATGCGCTGCGCCAGCGCGTCCAGCGAATTCAGGAATTCAGCCGAGATCGAGCGGTCCAGAATCCGCGCCAGGAAGGTCTGCAATCCCGCTTCATAGGCCTGGTTGGGGTTGAGCCAGCTCGTCTCCTGCTTGCCCTCGCGCGCCGCCTTCAAGGCATAGGCCTGCATCCGCCCCGCAAACGTATCGTCGTGCCGGTCCGCCGGCCAGGCGCCAAGCAGCGCCTGATACAGCAGGTATTCGAACGCCGCCGAGGGCGCGCGCATTTGGCCGTCGATCACGAGATGCGGCGCGTTCAGGATTTTCCATCGCGCGACGGAGCTCGCCCATTCGCCGGGAATCTCGGCCAGCGCCATCAACCGTGCGCGCGCGTCCTCGCCGCGCTTGGTGTCATGCGTCGCGGTCGCCGTCATGCCGTGCGGCCATTCGCTGGCGCGGACCTGCATCATTTCGTGAAAGGCATCGATCGAAAGTGCCCTGGCCGCCGGGTCGCCACCGACCTCGTTGAGGGCGAGCAGGCGGTGGTAGCGATAGAACGCGGTGTCCTCCAGCGACTTCGCCATCAGCGGCCCGGTAAACTGCTGAACCTTGAGGGCGAAACGACGGACCCGCGGCGCGCTGCGCAAGGGGCGGCCGGGCTTGATCAGATCCATCGTCAGGGTATCGCGCAGAAAATCGAAAATGCCTTCGTCGGCGGCGAACCAGTCCGCCCGCGCCTTTTCAATCGTCTCCGAAATCAACGCATGGTCGTGCGCTGTTGCGCCTGCCGAAGTCAGATAGGTGCGATAGACCGGGAAATGCAGGACATAGAGCTCGAGCGCCTGCCGCAGGCTGTCAGCGGAATAGTCGCGGGTGGAGTAGTGTCCACCGGCGATACGCGCGAGCAGCCGCGTCAGCACGGTGAACTCGCTGGTCAACAGGGTCTCCAGAACCCTGCGCTTGGCGTCCTTCAGGACAGGCTCCAGCCTCGGCGGCATATTGCTGATCTGCCGCCACACCTCATCGAGCGGGTCGAGGCCACGGCCGTCGACCAGCACCTGGGTGATGGTGTTGAGCCACTCATAGCCGGTGGTGCCGTGGACACCGGTGAAGGGATGCAAGACTTCACCTTCGCCGAGAATTTTCTCGATCACCATGTAGAACGGCGCGGCAGCCTTTCCCTGTGCATCGCGGATCAGGCGGCGCAGCCGTTGAAAATATTGCGCGGGATCGCGCAAGCCATCGATGTGGTCGAGCCGCAGGCCCTGCAATTTACCTTCTGCGATCAGTTCTCTGACCAAGCGATGAACGGCGTCGAACGTGCCCGCGTCCTCGACCCGCAATCCGGCCAGTGTATTGACGTCGAAAAAGCGCCGGTAGTTGATATCGCTGGCGGCGAGCCGCCAGTGACCGAGTTTGTAGTGCTGGCGTTCCAGCAGCCGATGCAGCGCCAGGATTTGGGTGGCCCGATCCGGGCTGGCGCGATAGGCAGCGAGCCCGCGCGCGATCAGGTCGGCGGCCCGGGCGATGCTACGAAGCTCGGCCTTGAGGGCGGGCGCCTCCTTGCGATTGGGATGACGCAATGCCTTGTAGCGCGACGCGAGATCGAGAATGCGATTGCCAGCCTCGGTGTCGTCCTGGTCGGCTTCCTTGACGACGCTGCGCAAAATCTCGCTGTAGCGCTCCGGCGCGATCGGCAGGCGATGTTCGAAATACCACGCCGAGAAACTGCCCTCATCGGGATCGTAGCGAAGTTCGATCTCGCCTTTTTCCAGCGCTTCGCCATAGGACGAACCGATGATCGGCAGCGACACACCGCCGCGGGCGCGGTAGGGCAGGACGTCCCAGTCGATGTCGAACGACACCGCATGTGGCGAGCCCGGACCCCATTCCAGCACGTCGAGCCACCACGGATTGTCCGCGAAGTGCACGCCGACATGGTTGGGCACGAAATCGAGAATCAGACCGAGGTCGTTCTGTTTCAGCGTCCGGCTCAATCGCTCGAATCCGGCATCGCCGCCCAGTTCCGGATTGATCCGGGTGTGGTCGACGATGTCGTAGCCATGGGTGCTGCCCTGGCGTGCCTTCATGAAGGGCGACGCATAGAGATGCGTGATGCCCAGCGCTTTCAGGTAAGGGATAATGGCGGCAGCCGCGTCGAAATCGAAGCTCGCCGTGAGCTGCACGCGATAGGTCGCGATCGGAATGGCCGGAGGCATTATCGCTCTCCGATATGCCAGAACACCGACCATGGCGGGATCAGGTCGCTGCTCTCGCCGCCCCAGATCGGAGTGCTGGTCGGGTCACTTCGCTCGCGGACGAGCGCGCCGGCCGACAGGTTGGCCGTGAGCCGGAGCGTTGCGCCATCGCCCAGGCGCCAACTCGCCGTCAAAAGACCGGTGTCCGCCGCTTCTGCGTGGCCGAACGTCGCGCCCGCCAACCGGGGAACGATTTCGCGCCGGCGCATGGCGAGAAGGTCCTGCACCAGGGCAAGCCGGCTGCGTCCCGCCGGCTGGTTGCGCGCGTCCCAATCCGGCACCGCGGATTGAAAGGTCGAAGCATGAAGTGGGTCTGGAATCTCGCCGCCATATTTCGCGTAAGCCCAGGCGTATTCCCGGCGCCGCCCCTGGCGCACGGCCTCGGCGAGTTCGCCCTCGAAGTCGCAGAAAAACGGAAACGGCGCCGTCGAGCCCCACTCTTCGCCCATGAACAGCATCGGGATATGAGGCGCCAGCAACGTAATCGCCAGCGCGGCTTCGATCGCATCAGTATGCACGCTACTTTCGAGCCGGTCACCGAGCGCGCGGTTGCCGATCTGGTCGTGATTTTGCAGAAAATTGATGAAGGCGGTCGGGGCGAGTTTGCCGCTCGGCTCGCCGCGCAATTGGCCGCCGCGATGCGCCGACGCCTCGCCCTGATAGATAAAGCCGGAGGCGAGCGCGCGCGCAATGTCGGGCAGTGGCGACTTCGCGAAGTCGCGGTAGTAGCCCTGGGTCTCGCCGGTCAGCAAGACATGGAAGGCATGATGATAGTCGTCGTTCCACTGCGCTCGGTAGCTTCCGCTCGGCGGATCCTGGTCCGGGTCCAGCAGGCTCGCAGCGTTGTCATCGTTTTCAAGCACGAGATGAATATGCCGGCTGGTTTCCGCGGCGAGATCGCCGACGGCGCGGCTGAGATCATGCAACATCGAGATTTCGCCGAGCTCGGTGATGGTGTGCACCGCGTCCAGCCGCAGTCCGTCGAAGCGGTACTCGCGCAGCCAGTACAGCGCATTCTCGACGGCGAAGGCGCGTACCTGCGGGACCCGATAATCGATCGCACTGCCCCAGGGGGTCTGCGCTTTCGTGAAGAATCCCGGCGCATAGCAGCCGAGATAATTTCCCTCGGGACCGAAATGATTGTAGACGACGTCGAGAAATACCATCAGCCCGCGAAGATGCGCTTCATCGATCAGCGTCTTGAGATCGTCGGGCCGTCCATAGGCGCTGTCCGGCGCATACCACAGGACGCCGTCATAGCCCCAGTTGCGCCGGCCGGCGAAGTCCGCCAGCGGCATCAATTCCAGTGCGGTGATTCCGGTTGCCACGAGATGATCGAGCCGGCCGATCATGGCGCGATAGGTACCTTCCGGTGTGAAGGTGCCGACATGGGTTTCGAGTATGACGGTTTCCTGCCACGGACGTCCACGCCAGTCCGTGGCGCGCCATGGGTAGGTGGCGTGATCGATTACCTCGCTGGGGCCGGAAACGTCATCGGGCTGAAACGCCGAGGCCGGATCGGGAACATCGATCTCGTCGTCGATCCGGAACCGGTAACGCGCGCCGGCCTCTGCGCCGGCGATGTCGGCGGAAAACCAGCCGTCTTGGCCGCGCTGCAGTGGATAGGATTTTTCTTCGAGCCGCAGATCGACACGCTTCGCCGCCGGCGCCCACAGCCGAAACGACGTGCCTTCCGTTGTCGGCTCGGCGCCGAAGTGTCGCTCATTCATGCTGAACCCGCAAAAGCCAGCACCGAACGGGGAGGCGCGCTCGTCTCGCTTCCCGAGGCCAAGTCCACGACCGTCTGTTGACTGTCGACCGTGTTCAACACCTGCTGCCAGGACTTGTACTCTGGTATTTTCGGCAATTTGAACGCGATGGCCTCGGGTGCAGCATTCAGCACGATGAAGATCGGCGCTTGCCCGGGTTGGGCGGGGCCGAGCACATAAGCCAGAAAGCGGCCTTCGGGAAAATTCCAGTCCTGCTCCTTCATTTCTTCGGCCGCCGGCGTCAGCCACAACACGCCATAGGATCCGTCCGCGCGGCGTCCATCAAGCCAGTGATGCGAGCGGATTTGCGGGAAGCGTTTTCGCAAGCCGGTCATGTGGCCGATGAAATCGGTGTGATCATCGCCTTCGCGGTTGAGGCCCTCCCAGCCCACCCAGCCGATTTCGTTGTCCTGGCAATAGGCATTGTTGTTGCCGTTCTGGCTATTGCCGACCTCATCGCCGGCCAGGATCAGCGGCAGACCTTGCGCCAGCAGCAGGCATGCAAGCTGGTTTTTTCGAAGCTGGCGACGAAGTGCGACAATCGTCGCGTCGTCGGTCGGGCCTTCATGGCCGCAATTGTTGCTGTGATTGTCGTTCGAGCCGTCGCGGTTTTCCTCGCCATTATCCTCATTGTGTTTTTCGTTGTAGCTGAACAGGTCCGCCAGCGTGAAACCGTCATGGACGGTCACATGATTGACACTGGCGCGCTGCGAACGGCCATCATGGTTGAACAGATCGGATGAGCCGGTCATGCGGCTGGATACTTCGCCGATCAGGCTGCCTTCGCCGCTCCAGTAACGCCGCAGCGCGCTGCGATACTTGTCGTTCCACTCCGACCACTGCGAGGGAAACGCGCCGACCTGGTAGCCGCCCATGCCGAGGTCCCACGGCTCGGCGACGAGCTTCGCCGCGGCGAGCACCGGGTCTTGCCGGATCGCGGTCAGGAATGCGGCGTTGCGGTCGAAGCCGTTCGGCCCGCGCGCCAGCGTGGTGGCGAGGTCGAACCGGAAGCCATCGACGTGGCAGACCTCGACCCAGTAGCGCAGCGAATCCATGACCATCTGCAGAACACGGGGATGGGTGAGATTGACCGAATTGCCGCAGCCGGTGAAATCGTCGTAGAAGCGCGGATTATCCGGCTTCAACCAGTAGTAGGAAGCGTTGTCGATACCGCGGAACGACAGCGTCGGGCCCATGTGGTTTCCCTCGGCGGTATGATTGTAGACGACGTCGAGCATCACCTCGATCCCCGCATCGTGCAGCCGAGCTACCGTGGTGCGGAACGCGTCGAGCGGGTTGTCCTGCGAGTAACGCGGCTCCGGCGCGAAGAACGACAGCGTGTTGTAGCCCCAGTAATTCGACAGCTTCTTTTCGACCAGTGTTCGATCGTCGACGAGGCCGTGGATGGGCAACAGCTCGATGGCGGTGACGCCGAGCCGCTTGAGATGATCGATCATGGCCGGCGAGGACAGGCCGCCATAGGTGCCGCGCAGCCCTGGCGGCACGTCTTCACGCTTCTGCGTCAGGCCCTTGACATGGGCTTCATAAATGATGGTGTCTTCCCAGGCGACATTCGGCCGGGACTCGCGACGTCCCCAGTTGAAGGTCTCGTCGACGACGACGGCCTTCCGCATGCCACGCGCGTTGTCGCGCCGATCGAACGAAAGGTCCTCGCGCGCGCTGCCGGTGCGATAGGCGAAATGAGCATCGCTCCATACCAGTCTTCCGGCGATGCGCCTGGCATAGGGATCGAGCAGCAGCTTGTTGGCGTTGAAGCGGTGGCCGTGCTCGGGCTCATAGGGTCCGTGAACCCGATAGCCGTAGAGCTGCCCCGGCGAGACGTCGTTGAGGTAGCCGTGCCAGACATCTTCGCTGCGCTCGGGCAATTCGATGCGTTCGAGTTCGCGGCGTCCCTGGCTGTCGAACAGGCAAAGCTCGACCTTTTGCGCATTGGCGGAAAACAGCGCGAAATTGGTGCCCCGGCCGTCCCAGCTTGCACCGAGGCGTGAGGACGTTCCGGCGGACAGTCGCATGCTCAGCTTTCCGGTACGAGAAAAATGGCAGCCAATGGCGGAATGGTGAGATTGAGTTCGGGAACGAGACCTTCCAACGTCCGGACTTCGCCGACGTTCCCGACATTGCTGCCGCCGTAATGCGCGGAATCCGAGTTGAGAACCTCGCGCCACTTGCCGGCGAACGGCACCCGGACGTGGTAGTTGTAATATACGTTCGGGGAAAAATTGATGACCACGAGACAGCGCGCGCGGGCGTCGTTGCCCTTGCGGATCCAGGCGAACACGTTGCCGCCGGCATCGTCGGTGACAATCCATTCAAAGCCGGATTGATCGCAATCCATCTCGTGCAGCGCAGGTATCGCGCGATAGAGCCGGTTCAGGTCGCGGATCAGGGACTGGATGCCGGCGTGCTTGTTCTGATCGAGCAGGTGCCAGTCCAGCGAGCGATCATGACTCCATTCGCGCTCCTGACCGAACTCGCAGCCCATGAACATCAGCTTCTTGCCGGGATGAGCGAACATGAAGGCATAATAGGCGCGCAGATTGGCGAAGCGTTGCCAGTCATCGCCGGGCATCCGGCCCAGGATCGAGCGCTTGCCGTGCACGACCTCGTCATGCGACAGCGGCAGAATGAAATTCTCCGAGAAGGCATAGTGCAGGCCGAACAGGATATCGCCGTGATGATGCTTGCGATAAATCGGGTCCTTGCTGATGTAGTTCAGTGTGTCATGCATCCAGCCCATGTTCCATTTATAGCCGAAACCCAGTCCGCCATATTCGACCGGGCGCGACACCTGCGGCCACGCAGTTGATTCTTCCGCGGCCGTGGTGGCCTGCGGAAACCGAGCGAACACCTCGGTGTTGAAGCGGCGCAGGAAATCGATGGCCTCGAGATTTTCCCGGCCGCCATATTTGTTCGGGATCCAGCCCCCGGCGGGCCGGCTGTAGTCGAGATACAGCATCGAGGCGACCGCATCGACGCGCAAACCGTCGATGGCATAGCGTTCCAGCCAGAACAGCGCATTCGACACCAGGAAATTGACGACTTCGGTGCGTCCGTAATTGTAGATCAGCGTGCCCCAATCGAGGTGACGGCCCTGCAGCGGATTGGCATGTTCATAAAGCGCGGTGCCGTCGAAATGACCGAGGCCATGCGGATCGTCAGGAAAATGTCCGGGGACCCAGTCCAGCATTACGCCGAGACCTTCGCGATGGCAGGCGTCGACCAGCGCCGAAAAATCCTCAGGCGCGCCGAATCGGCTGGTGGGGGCGTACAGGCCGGTCGGCTGATATCCCCATGAGCCGTCGAACGGATGTTCGTTGACCGGCAGGAATTCAACATGGGTAAAGCCGAGATCGCGGACGTAACGCGGAAGTTGCTCGGCCAACTCGCGATAGGTCAGCCACTCGTTGTTGCCTTTTCGCCGCCACGAACCGAGATGGACCTCATAGATCGATATCGGCGCAGCCAGCGCGTTGACCCCCGTAGGGGCGGGGCGCGGATGCGGCAGCCGGGTCTCGTCGAATACGATGGACGCGGTGCTTGGGCGCACTTCTGCGGCAAACGCCATCGGATCGGATTTCAGCGGCAAATGTTGACCCTGTGGGCCGATGATATCGAATTTATAATGATCGCCCGCTGTGGCATGGGGAATGAACAGCTCCCAATAGCCAACACCGCGGACGCGCATCGGATGCCGCCGCGCATTCCAGAAGTTGAAGTCGCCAACGACACTGACCCGCCGCGCATTGGGGGCGAGCACCACGAACGCTACGCCGCTGACGCCGTCGAGTGTCATGGGATGCGCGCCGAGCTTGTCGTAAATCCGTTGATGAGTGCCTTCGCCCAGCAGATACAGATCGAAATCGCTCAAGACCGGCGGAAAGCGGTAGGGGTCGTCAAGGTTGACCACGGTCTCGCCGAAGCGGGCGCGCAACTGGTAACGCCGGGAGCCGTTCGGAAGCGCGCCGGCGAACAGTCCGGCATCATGAATGCGCGCCAGCGCTGCCGCTTCGCCGTGCTCATCGATCGCATCGACCTTCGAGGCCTCCGGCAGGAACGCGCGCACCACGGTTTTGTCACCCTCGGTATGAAGGCCGAGGTAGTGAAAAGGATCGGAGTGGCGGCCTTCCACGATCGCATAGGCCTCCGCAGACAGTTTGGTCATGAGGCCTCGTTGCTATGCTGAGACAATATCCGAAGCATCCCGGTCAGCGGGACGCGCAGCCAGTCAGGCCGGTAGGCCAATTCGTATTCGATCTCGTAGATCGCCTTTTCCAGCAAAAAGAAATCCAGCATCCGCCCGGCGGCATCTGGATCGGCTGGCCACAGGCGCTGATCGGTCATGACCTCGCGATAAGCGCCGAGGAACGTCGCAACCGAACGATCACGCCATTCCACGAGGGCTGCGCTGAGCTTGCCGTCCTCGTCGGGGGCCACTTTGAGCGCGCGCTCCAGCGCGGCGGTCGCCGAGTAATCGATCGAGCGGATCAGGCCTGCGGCGTCGCGCGCCGCGGGCGCCTTGCGCCGGCGCTCCGCCAGCGTACGGCGGGGCTCGCCTTCGAAATCGATGATGAAGATGTCGTCCTTGACGATCAACATCTGGCCGAGATGGAAATCGCCATGATGGCGGATGTTCATGCCGTCGGTATCCGGCGGAAGCAGCGCACACAGGCGATCAGGCAAGCTCGCGCGTTGGGCCAGCGCCTGGTCGACCAGCAGGCGATCGGATTCTTTTACCGTCTCGCGTCGTTGCTTCAAGGTGTCGAAGACGCGTTCCGCGCGCGCGCTCAGATCTTCGATCCAGCGCCGCACATCATCGGGTTGGGTCGGTTCTGGCCTGAAATCGGCATCCGCTTCGCTGCCAGCCAGCGCCATGTGCATTTCGACGACGCGTCTTCCGGTCTGCGACATGTAACGCAGATAGGGGACCTGCTCTTCGCTTTCGCCGAGATGTTCGCTTCTCGCCAGCAGACGCTGTTCTTCGACAAAGCGGTCGAGATACGCCGATGTCACGGTCCAGGCATCGCCCTGGTTTTCGACAAAGGCATGCACAATGGCGATCGCGCTGGATTTGTCGCCTTCGACCAGTTCGACGCTGCCGAGCAGCGCCGGCGTGTTGGCGAAACCCGCGACCTCGGTCAGAAAACGGCCGACCTCAATTTCCGGATTGATGCCGGATTCGAGCTTTCGATAGACCTTGACGACATAGTCATTGTCCACCAGCGCCGTGCTGTTGGACTGTTCGGTTTCGACGGCGCGGATTTGCTGTGGCAGCTTGATCGGCTTGTCCGAGAGCCGGCTGGTCGGCTTGAACTCGAGGCGCGCGTCCTGTTCTTCAACCGTCAGGGAGTGGCGCAGATTGCGCAGCAGAAGCGCGATGAAAATCTGATCGGTTGCAACGTCCAGCAAGGTGCCTTCCCGCGCGCCCTGGCGTACCGCGGCAAAGGCGCGAGGGTTATAGCGCTCCCGATCGAACCGCATCCACTCGATCTGCATGGGCAAGACATAGCGCGTCGTCATACCGCGCTGCGTCGTTTCAAAAAAAGCAAGCCAGGGGCGGTTGTCGCCAATATCGCAGAACGGGATCGCCGAGGTCAGCGTCGGTTGAATTTCCTTGGCCGAACGCTCCGGATACCAGCGGGTTCGCGCCAGATGTCCCGGCAATACGTCGCGTTCGAATACGCCGCGGGTGCGGGCCAGTGACATCCATGTCGCACCCAGCGGCACCACCAGCGTCTCGAATTCAGGAACCGCGGATGGTTCGACGTGCTCGGATTTGTCGCGTTCTCGAAGCTGGAACCAGTAAAATCCATAGGGCGCCAGCATGATCATGTAGGGCAATTCGCCGATCGCCGGAAAGTGGGTACGGCCGAGCATTTCCTGGGGAATGCGGTCTTTCCACGCCGACAGGTCAAGTTCGGTGGCTTGCGCGGAACGCGACAGGTTGGCGACGCAGAGGATCACTTCGTCGCCATATTGCCGGACATAGGCCAGCACGGAGCGATTGACCGGGCGGATGAACGTCATGGTGCCGCGGCCGAACGCCAGCGTTGACTTGCGCACCGAGATCAGCCGTTTGGTTGCACTTAGCAACGAAGACAGGCTGCGCGACTGGGCCTCGACGTTGACCGACTCATAGCCATAGACCGGATCCATGATGGTCGGGGCGTAGAGCCGCGCCGGATCGGCGCGGGAGAAACCGCCGTTGCGATCCGGGGTCCATTGCATCGGCGTACGCACGCCGTTGCGATCGCCGAGATAGATATTGTCCCCCATGCCGATCTCGTCGCCGTAGTAGATGATCGGCGTGCCCGGAAATGACAACAACAGCGAATTCATCAGCTCGATCTTGCGGCGGTCGTTGTCCATCAACGGCGCCAACCGCCGGCGAATGCCGACATTAACGCGCGCGCGGGGATCGTTGGCGTAGGTCGACCACAGATAGTCACGCTCGACGTCGGTGACCATTTCCAGCGTCAGTTCGTCATGGTTGCGCAGAAACAGCGCCCACTGGCAACTGCTCGGGATGTCCGGGGTCTGGCGCAGGATATCGGTAATCGGAAAGCGATCCTCCTGTGCGATCGCCATGTAGATCCGGGGCATCAGCGGAAAGTGATAGGCCATATGGCATTCGTCGCCGCGGCCGAAATATTCCTGCACATCCTCCGGCCACTGATTGGCTTCCGCCAGCAGCACCTTGCCCTTGGCATAGCTGTCGAGTTCGGCGCGCAACTTCTTGATGATGGTATGGGTTTCCGGCAGGTTCTCGTTGTTGGTGCCGTCGCGCTCGCACAGATAGGGGATAGCATCGAGACGGAAGCCGTCGACGCCGGCATCGAGCCAGCGTTTCATGACCTTGACGATCGCGCTGACGACGCGCGGGTTGTCGAAATTCAGATCCGGCTGGTGCGAGAAGAAGCGGTGCCAATAGAAGGCGCTGGCTTCGGGATCCCAGGTCCAGTTCGACTTCTCGGTGTCGGTGAAGATAATGCGCGTGCCGGCGTATTTCTGGTCGGTGTCGCTCCACACATACCAGTTACGCGCGCTCGATTTCGGATCACTGCGGCGCGCGCGTTTGAACCAGTTGTGCTGGTCGGAAGTATGATTGACGACGAGTTCGGTGATGACCCGCAGGCCGCGCCGCTTGGCCTCGACGATGAAACGACGGAAATCCTTCATCGTTCCGAAATCGGGATTGATGGCGCCATAGTCGGCGATGTCGTAGCCGTCATCCCGGCCGGGCGACGGGTAGAACGGCAGCAGCCACAGCGCGGTAACCCCAAGGTCCTGCAAATAGCCGAGCTTCTCGGTCAGCCCGGCGAAATCGCCGATGCCATCATTGTTGCTGTCAGCAAAGGCTTTGACGTGAAGCTGATAGATGACGGCATCCTTGTACCAGAGCTCGTCGCTGTCGCGGACGGCAGTGACCGGCAACTTGTCTGCGTCGATGGACGGCATCAGGTTCATGGCGGCGCCCCTCACGCCAGGCAGCGAAAGAGCAGGGCGGGATCGCGTGCCGGGTCTATCCGCAGCCGAATGCCGCCCCATTCGACCGGATACCGTTCGCCGGTGATCAGGTTTTCAACGGCGGCGACGTGGCGGCGGTCGCCGGCGATGCCGACCTCGACGTCGCCGAGCGGAAACCAGAATTCGTGCGGCTCGCGCGACAGCGCGATAGCCACCACGACGCTGTTGGTGTGGTCGATCGCTTCCTTGACAAAGCCGATGACATTGCCGTCATCGATCGGAATGAAGCGCAGATTGGCGGTCTGTTGCAGGGCTGTGTTTGCCCGCCGGGCGCTGTTGAGATCGCGAATGTAGGGCTTGATATTGCCGGATATGTCCCAATCGCGCACCTTGATCTCATATTTCTCGGAATCAAGATATTCTTCCCTGCCCGGAATCGGATCGTGCTCCAGCAACTCGAAACCGTTGTAGATGCCATAAGTGCTTGACAGCGTGGCGGCAAGCGCGACGCGGGATTTGAACATCCAGGCCTCGCCGCTCTGCAGGTGATAGGGCAGGATGTCCGGCGTGTTAGTGAAGAAGTTCGGACGATAGAAGTCCCGCTCCGGATAAGCCGTCAGCTCGTTCAGATACTGCTCCAGTTCCCACTTCTGTGTTCGCCAGGTGAAGTAGGTGTAGGACTGCGTGAAACCGAGCTTGGCGAGGCCCTTCATCAGTTTCGGCCGCGTGAAGGCTTCCGCCAGGAAAATAACGTCCGGATGGCGAAGCTGAACGTCATGGATCAGCCATTCCCAGAATCTGAAGGGCTTGGTGTGGGGGTTGTCGACCCGGAAAATGCTGACCCCCTGCTCGATCCAGAACAGCACCACGTCGCGCAAGGCATTCCACAGGGCACCGGCGTCCTCGGATGAAAAATCGGGATTGACGATGTCCTCATATTTCTTGGGCGGATTTTCGGCGTAGCGCATCGAGCCGTCCGGCCGACGCTTGAACCATTGCGGATGCTGCTGAAGCCAGGGATGGTCGGGCGAGCATTGCACGGCGAAGTCGAGCGCGACCTCGAGGTCAAGCTGCTTGCAGGCCGAAACGAAGCTTCGGAAATCCTCCAGTGTCCCCAATTCCGGATGCACGGCGTCATGGCCGCCTTCGGCGGCGCCAATCGCATAGGGGCTTCCGGGATCCCTTTCAGCCGCG
>JAJYAH010000849.1 GCA_021779635.1 Pseudomonadota bacterium
TTCCGATCTACCAGCTATCCGCTGGCGCTGGAAGGCGCGCTGAAGCTGAAGGAAATTTCCTACATCCACGCCGAAGGCTACGCCGCCGGCGAACTCAAGCACGGACCGATCGCGCTGATCGACGAGAACATGCCGGTGGTGGTGATCGCGCCGTTCGATCGGGTGTTCGAGAAGACCGTTTCCAACATGCAGGAAGTCGCCGCCCGCGGCGGCAATATTATTCTCATGACCGATGCCAGGGGCGCCCGGGAAGCCACCATCGAGTCGCTGGTGACCATCGTGCTGCCCGACATGGCCGCGACCTTTGCGTCCATGGTCTATGCCGTTCCGGTGCAGTTGCTGGCCTATCACACCGCCGTCGTGATGGGCACCGACGTCGACCAGCCGCGCAATCTCGCCAAATCGGTGACGGTGGAATAGGCAGCAACCGCCGGCTTGCGGTCGTCGGGGGCTTCAAAAGTCTGTTAGGATGGCTTAGGTGCCATGCGACGACGCCACCTTCGATTGACCCTGGAAACCTGATGACCCGCGACAATCTGCCCCCGATCGTGCCTCCGGCGGAGCTTCCCCCGGCTGCGCCGCCGGGTTTTACGGCCCGGCTTCGGAACAACTTCCTGACCGGATTGATCGTCGCCGGCCCGGTCGCGATCACCTTCTATCTCACCTGGTGGTTTGTGACCTGGGTCGACGGGCTGGTGCGGCCGTTCGTTCCGGTTGCCTATCGGCCGGAAACCTATCTGCCGTTCGGACTGCCGGGTTCCGGGCTCGTCGTTGCCGTGATCGCGCTGACGCTGCTCGGCTTTCTTACCCGCAACCTGATCGGGCGGACGCTGGTCGATCTCGGCGAAAGGCTGCTCGGGCGGATGCCGGTGGTGCGGGCGATCTATCGCGGCCTCAAGCAGGTATTCGAGACGCTGTTCTCCGGTTCCGGCTCGAGCTTCCGCCGGGTCGGCCTGGTCGAATTTCCTTCGCCCGGCATGTGGTCGATCGTGCTGATCTCGCAGGCGCCGAGCGTGGAGATCGCCAACAACCTTCCCGGCGAGGAGGAGCACATATCGGTTTTCCTGCCCTGTGCGCCGAACCCGACCACGGGGTTCTTCTTCTATGTGCCCAAGAGCAAGATCATCGAAATCGAGATGAGCGCCGAGGACGCTGCCACCCTGATCATGTCCGCCGGCGTGGTGCAGCCCGGCTCCGACCCGCAGAAGAGGATCGCCGCGCTGGCCGAGACCGCCAACGCTGCGCGCGTGGCGAATGCCTCGCCGCTGCAGCCGACGCCGGCCAAGGTGGAGTAGCGCATTGTCCCTAATTCTCGTCATTGCGAGGAGCGCAGCGACGAAGCAATCCACGCTTTCTTTTGCGGCACGGATTGCTTCGCTGCGCTCGCAATGACGGCGCGCGTTCACCCCGCGCCGATCAGCGGCACCGCTTCGTCGCGTTCGAACAGATAGAGCAGGGCGCGCAGCGCCTCGCCGCGCGCACCCGTCAGCTTCGGATTGTCCTTCATCACCCGCAACGCTTCGTCGCGCGCCTGGGTGATCAGTTGGGCATGGACGTCGGTGCGGGCGATGCGATAGCCGGGCAGGCCGCTTTGTCTCACGCCCAGCACGTCGCCTTCGCCGCGCAGCTTCAAATCCTCTTCCGCGATCCGGAATCCATCGGTGGTTTCCCGGATCACTTTCAGCCGCGCCGTCGACATCTCGCTCAGCGGTTCCTGGTAGAGCAGCAGGCAGGTCGAGGCCTCGGAGCCGCGGCCGATGCGGCCGCGCAACTGGTGCAGTTGCGCCAGCCCAAAGCGTTCGGCGTTCTCGATCACCATGATGGTGGCCGCCGGCACATCGACCCCGACCTCGACCACGGTGGTTGCCACCAACAGGCCGATCTCGCCCGCGGCGAACTGCGCCATCACGCGATCCTTCTCGGTGCCGCGCATCTTGCCATGCACCAGCCCGACGCGATCGCCGAACCGTTGTTGCAGGCTTTCAAATCGCTCGGTCGCGTTGGTGAGATGCTCGATGCCTTCGGCCTCGGATTCCTCGACCAGCGGGCAGATCCAGTAGACACGCTTTCCGGCGGAAAGCGCGCGGCCGACCGCCTCAATTACTTCGCCAAGCCGGCTGTTCGGCACCGCGCGGGTGTCGATCGGCTGACGGCCGGCGGGCTTTTCGCGCAACTCCGAGATGTCCATGTCGCCGAAATAGGTCAGCACCAGCGTGCGCGGAATCGGCGTCGCGCTCAGCACCAGCACGTCGACCGCCGCACCCTTGGCGGTGAGCGCCAGACGCTCGCGGACGCCGAAGCGATGTTGCTCGTCGACCACGGCCAGCGCCAGCGCCCTGAACGCCACGTCGTCCTGGATCAGCGCGTGGGTGCCGACCAGGAGATCGATCTCGCCGGCCTCAAGCCGCGCCAGCAGTTCGCGCCGCTCTCTGCCCTTCTCGCGGCCGGTGAGAACAGCCACGCGAAGCCCGGCGCGCTCGGCCAGCGGCGTGATGGTCTTGATGTGCTGGCGCGCCAGGATTTCGGTCGGCGCCATCAGCGCCGCCTGCTTGCCGACTTCGGCGACAGCGGCGGCCGCCAGCAGCGCCACCACGGTCTTGCCCGATCCGACGTCGCCCTGCAGCAGCCGCAACATCCGGACCGGCTGGCGCAGGTCGTCGGTAATCGCGGCGGAGGCCTGTTGCTGCGACAAGGTCAGCGCATAGGGCAGCGCGTCGATGATCCTGTTGCGCAGATGACCGTCACCGGCGTGGCGGTCGCCGGCGGGACGGCGCAATTGCGCGCGCACCAGCGCCAGCGCCAATTGACCGGCCAGCAATTCATCGAAGGCGAGCCGCGACCAGAACGGACCATCGGGCAGGATATCCGTGAGTTCGACCGGCAGGTGGACGCGGTTCAGCGCTTCGGCGATCGGCGGAAACTTGCAGCGTCGGATCACCTCCGGACTGATCCATTCCGGCAAGCCTGGAAGCTTTTGCAGCGCCTGCGCCATCGCGCGGCGCAAGGAGCCCAGCGCCAGTCCCTCGGTCAGCGGATAAACGGGATCGATCCCTGACAGTTTGGCGAAGCCGGCTTCGTCGACGACGCGGTCGGGATGGGTGATCTGCAAGGTGCCGTCATAGATCTGTGCGGTGCCGGAGACGTAACGCTTCGAGCCGACCGGCAGCAATTTCTCGACATAGCCCGGCTGCGCCCGGAAATAGGTCAGCACCACGTCGCCGGTGTCGTCGCTGGCGTAAACCAGATGCGGCGCGCGCGCGTTGCGCG
>JAJYAH010000100.1 GCA_021779635.1 Pseudomonadota bacterium
AGATGATTGAGCGTAACGATGTCGATGTAGGACGCCATACCAATTGACTCGTCAACGATAGCGTTCACCAAAAGATCGCCTTTCGAGCGCCGGCCCTCCATGGTTTCGACCGTAATGAGATCGCCCGGCTTCGTATCGAGGCGCTCGGCCAGCCGGCGGGTCAGCGTAATTCCATCGGGCAAGGCGGTGATAGGGCGCAGCGTGGCGTCATGTGGCCGGCGCAGGTCGTCCTTGGCCGCAAGACCGATCACCGAGGTCAGATAGCTGCGATGTCCGACACGCAGCCGCACCGGGACGATCCGCTGCCCTTCTATGGCGAGCACGCCGGGTAGGCGCGCGAGATCGCGAACGATAGTCCGGTCCATCGGATGCGAAAACGTGATTGCGACGTTGCCGCGCTCGACCAGATTGAACTGCAGGTCGATCATTTGATCGATCGCATCTCGCCAAAAAATTCCCAATACCATCATCGGAACGGCGGACGCGATTCCGACGACCGTCAGCACTGAGCGGAAGGGGCGCCCCGCCATGTTGCGCACCATCATCATCCACCGCGCCTCGATTGCCTTGCCCGGCACAAGGGCTTCGATGAAGGAATGATGGAAGCCCATTGGTGCCGCCGGCCGCATGGCGACCGCCGGAGCCAGCCCGATGACTTCCCGCAACGCAGTCAAGACGCCGAGTGAACCAGCGGCCAGGCTGATCGCGATCCCCGCGACAGCCGACCACGACGTCAGCGTGAATGGCAGATCAGGCAGGCGGAAAAAGCCGTGATAGCTTGCCATCATCGCCTCTCCGAAACCGAAGCCGCCCCCGATCCCAAGCACGGATCCGATCAGCACGATGACGGCGACGAGCTTCAAATAATGCAGGGTGAGCGTGACAGTCGAGAACCCGAGCGCCTTGAGCGCGGCGATCTGTTCGCGCTGCGCGGCCACCAGCCTGCAAAGCGCGCTGTTGAGCAGGAACGCCGCCACCCCGAAGAAAATGACGGGAATGGTGACGGACATCATCTTTTGCTGGTTCAGTTCGTCCTCGAGAAATCGGTTTGATGGCTGGTCGCGTCGTTCCACGGCTCCGACCGAACCGTAAGGTTCCAACAATCGGTCCAGTTCTTCCATGACTGGTTTGGGATCGACGCCTGGTGCCAGCGAAACGACAGCTTCGTTGAACGCCCCTTTCATGTCGAAGGCCGCCTCTGCTGCGCTGCGATCGACCCAAAGAATGGCGTAGAGCCGATCGTCCGGAATAGGCAGTCCGGGCTTCACTGCGTAGATATATTCCGGCGATAGCGCGACGCCGGAGACGCGAAAGCCCTGGACCTTGCCGTTGAGCACCACGCGAACGTCAGCGCCCAGCCTCACGCCATTGGCTTCCGCAAAGGCTTCATTAACAGCCACTTCCCTTGCGGAGCCCGGCTCCGGCGCCGCGCCACGACGCAGATGCAGCCTCACCAGCGCCTCATCGCCGGCATGGCTCAAGGAGACCATGCGCGCCGAAACCGGCTGTGAGGCAGCGGGCCAATCCACGATGACCTCGCGCACGATGCGTGGTTCGACCGCAACAACGCCGGTGATGGCATTGAGCCGGGCTACGGCCGACAGCGGCGCCCGTTTCATCGTTACGAAGACTTGCGGAAATCGGGCGGCCGTATAGAACGCATCGCAGCTAGAACGCAGGGAGACATAGGTCGAGACCGAGCCGACGAATACTGCGACGCCCGCAGCGACCAGCAGGGCAATGGTCAGAACCTGCCCCTGCATGGCGCTGATGTCGCGCAAAAGTTTGCGATCCAGCAAGCTCACCACCGTACCTCATCGGCGGAGAGCCGCCGCGCGTTCCGCTCCTCACCAACGATGCGCCCTCCGCCGAGCCGCAGCACGCGGTCGGCCATGCCGGCAATCGCCGCATTGTGCGTGATAATGATGATCGTAGTGCCGAATCGCTCATTGGCGCGGGCTATCGCCGCCAGCACCACTTTCCCGGTCTCATAGTCCAACGCGCCGGTGGGCTCATCGCAGAGCAACACATCGGGCGATTTGACAATGGCACGGGCGACCGCAACGCGCTGCTGCTCGCCGCCGGACAATTGTGACGGAAAGTGGTCGATGCGCTGCTCGAGTCCGACCAGCTTGAGTACCTCGAGCGAATCGAGCGGTTTTTCCGCAATCTCATTTACCAGCGCGACATTTTCGAGCACCGTGAGGCTCGGAATCAGATTGTAGAATTGAAACACAAAGCCGACATGTTCGCGCCGATAGCGCGTCAACTCGGCATCATCAGCGCCGACCAGATCATGATCCCGCCATTGGGCCTCGCCCGAGCTCGGACTGTCCAGTCCGCCGAGAATGTTCAGCAGCGTCGACTTCCCCGATCCGGAAGGCCCGAGCAGCACCACGAATTCTCCCTCGAAAATGTCTAGGTCGGCATCCCGCAAGGCATGCACATCAACTTCGCCCATATGATAGACCTTCGAGAGACCCCGGGCGTGAAACACCGGAATCGCACTCGGCTTCTGCATGGCGGAGGCGGCGATCATGTCTGATCTCGAGGTTCGAACTTTCTTGGATCAACCTAACTGACCTGCCTGGGACGGCGATTGCTCCGAAATTCTTCCTCAAGAAACGAGGTCATACCGATTGCGGCAACGCAAATCAGTTTAGGTTGACAGCTCTACCGCCGATGGTCGTACTTGAATTGGAGGTCAATCGGGCTCGCTCCCTTGGGCTCGACGGTCAGGCTTACGGTGTAGAGATCAGATCCGGGTAGATCGAAAAAGCCGCCATAGGCTGTGGTGCCCGCGATCTGCATCGGTTCGAGCTTCTCTTTGCTCCGGGACAATCCGAGACCGGTTACTTCCGCAGTCACAACCGCGTCGGAAACTCGCTCGCCACTCTTCGCGTCGAAGATGGCCGCAACGATATGATATTCATGGGGACTCTTAGAGCTGATTTGATAGTCATGGGGCCCCTTGGAGAGGTTGACGTGCTTCGGAGGGCCTTTGACGATCTCCGCAGGCACTACGCCGAAATAGACGGTCAGTCCACCTGCTGTTGTCGACTGCTCAGTTTCCGCCGCTATGGCAGCATCGCGTTCCGCAGCGATGGCGGGATCGCGCAACATCCCGGCGGTCAAGCAGAGCGCTCCGAATAGAGCCGCGGGTACCCATTGTGCCCTCATGGCGGTAACCTCCAGTGGCTTTTCGCACGTTGAACCGATTGCCGATGAGCCTCTTGATGCAAATCAAGAGGCCGCAGACGTCCGGCCCCTCGCCGCAAACTCGCGACATTCACAAGGCTTACGATTGGCAGCCTCAGTGCGAGAACAGGATCGGGACCGGCGGCTTTGACAACATGCTCTTGGTTGCGCCGCCAAGAATGAACTCGCGGAAGCGCGAGTGCCCGTATGCCCCCATCACCATCAGGTCCGCGTTGCACGAGGCCACCTCCCTCGTGAGGACATCGCCGATCGATCTCCCCGCAGCATGCACCCTGTCAAGGGTGACATCGATCCCGTGTCGCGCTAGGTTCTTGGCGAGCTCCTCGGACGAGTGCCTGGTGTCGATTATCTTCTCGCTCGTCACCGTGACGACGCGCACTCTCTTTGCCTTCTCCAGTATCGGAATGGCGTCGGCAACTGCCCGAGCGGCCGAACGGCTGAAATCCCATGCGACGACGACGGTGTTCAGCTCGAATGGCCCGAAAGGAGGGCTTTCCGGCAACACCAGGGTCGGGCGTCCAGATCCGAAGATGATGGCTTCGGCATACCATTGATCACAGGATTCCGGCACCGATACGATGGTGAGGTCGCGGAGCCGCGCATACTCAACGAACCGCTCCGGCAAGCGGTAGCTCAGGCTCCGCTCATGGATGGTCTCGTGCAACAGGCCAGCCTTCTGCGCAGTTGCCTCAAACGCGGAGAGCAGAGTTTGGGCTCTATTGTGGCTCCTGCGAGACTCTCCGGCAGCGATACCTTCAGCAATTCCAAAGGAAATAAGACTGCCGGGGACTTGGAAGTGGACTTCACTCGAGATCGCTGCAATGTGTGCATTGAGCGACAAGGCGAATGACACCGCGCGATCAATAACCGAAGTCGGCGTCGGGTCTGGGTAACTGGTCAGGGTGACCAGAATATCTTTAATAGCCATCGAACCCTCCAGCGAAACGTCGAGGGTAATCCTAGCTTCTCCTTTGCCCAGCGATTTGATCTATCGCACATCGCCGGGATCTGATCGCTTGAATCAAGCCCGAATTGAGTGCTGATCAGTCTGGTTCGTGGCCAGCTTCCGCCGTTCGTGCAGCGCGATGACGACGAGCGCAATACCGCCAAGGATCATATTGGCCCCCAGTAGCAGCCCGGGAGCCCAAAGCGCGGTTTCTGGAAGATCGACGAACATCAGTCCGGCAAGCATGAGATCGACCACGCCGCTTGCCCGAATCCATGTTCGGTAATTTGAGAAATAGCGAAGCCCTTCGAGGGGATGGGTGAGCTTGGCCGCGCCGACCAGGACGAAGATGATGATGAGAATTACTGTGAGCGAGATGATGCCGCCCATCGGCTCTACCAGCAGGCCGAGTCCGGCGATGATGCTCAGTACGACCAGGAAAAGGCGCTGGTGAAATCCCGGCATCCGATACAATCGTAAGTACACGAACAGGGCCGCTATCCCGCCGAAGAGAAAGACCCAACCGAGAGATGAAGCTATTCCAAAGGTGATGAGCGGCGGGATGAGAAGTGCAAGGACGCCAAACAGAATGAGCGCAATTCCCTCGATAAGAATAATGGGCCAATGCGATCGCGCCGCGTGTTCGGCTCCTTCGAGCAGCACTTCAGCCTCGTCGAGAAGAATGCCTAACTCTTTTCCCTTGTTGGATCCGATCCTTGACACGGGCACTCCCATGGAATGTGCTAACGAAAATTAGATAGTACCGATCAGGCCTTTTCCCTTGAGATAGATCAAGCGACATTTGATCGCTTGGCATTAGCAAAGATCGTCGTGTGGTCACCTTTCTGTCGACCACGGCCATAACAGCCAAGGGGGCTTTCCAAGATTTCGGGATCAGCCTGCGGCGTGAGAAACATGCCGGTCTTTGATCCCGTGATCGTTAAACTTGGCAGTGGCGCTGGGGATCGGGTTGTTGATCGGCGCCGAACGAGAGCGCCGAAAGGGCGCGGGTCCTTCGCGCTCACCGACCGGAATTCGTACGTTCGCCGCTGCTTCCCTCGCGGGAGCGGTAAGCGTTTTGGCTGACCGCCAAGTGCTTTTCGGGATCGTTACAGCTGGCACGATCATCTGACAGGCATTGCCTAGTTTCGATCCCGCGGCTCTGATCCCGGTCTCGCCTGCGAAATCGTGCTCTGGCGGTTCTGCCTGGCGGCTCGGCACTGCGGAAGCCTGGTTTGGCAGCCGGATTGGCTGTCGTGGTAACAGGCCTGCTCGCGGCCAGAACGCCATTACATCGAGTCGCCCGCTCGGTTCTCACCGAAGCGGAGCTGGAGGACGCCCTCATCTTCCGCGGAGCGACGCTCGTCGTGCTACCGCTGCTCCCCGGCCAAGCGCTTAGCTCCTTCGGCGCGCTGAATCCGCGATCGATCTGGATCATCGTGGTTCTCGTGATGGCGGTTAGTTCTGCCGGACATGTTCAGTGCGCGCCCTTCGCCACCGAAAGCGCTGGGATTAGCAGCATTGCTTGCGATGATAATACTGATATCGGCGGCGTCACGCGGGGCCTTCGGAGAAAACGGCCTGATTACCGGCGCCGCGATCGCAGGGCTTGCCGACACCCATGCGGCTGCCGTATCCGAAGTCATTCGTTGCTTCCGGGAAGATGCCGTCCGGTGACGCTTAGTTCCAATTCTGACCACACTGTCAACCTACCCGACGAGCAAGATCGCTGTCGCTCGACCAACGGGAGCCACGCTTTCGCAATTCGCGCGGTGCCCGGCCTGATCCTTCTAATCATGGGTGCATGGACCGGGGCGCTCGCCGCCGACTTTATCGAACTCTAGCTTCTCAAGAGGCTCGTGTTCGGACGGCCAAACGCGACGTTCGCCAAGTATCCCCTCGATGTAGAGTGCATTCACCGCGACGAGCGCGACGACTGCGAGCGGCGCGGCCAACAGCACACCGACGGGGCCCAATAGAAGACCAAAAACCAAAGTCGCGAAGAGCGTGAGAACTGGCGGCAGTTCGACTGCCTCTGCCTGGACCAACGGGGTGATGATATTGCCCTCCACAAAGTGGATGCTGGCATAGAGGGCGACGACATAGCCCACCATCACCGGTCCTTGCATCATGGCCATCAGGATCCCGGAGACCGACGCCAGGATGGGGCCGACATAAGGAACGAAAGCAAACATACCAGCGATCAGGCCAAGCGCCAGCGGCGCGGTTACGCCAAGCAACATCAAACCGATCGCAGTCAGCGTACCGACAACCGCCATCGTAACCGACTGGCCAATGAGCCAGCGTCCGAGCATACTTCCAAGAAGCTCGAGCATTTCCCTCGCGCTGTCCCGTCTGGACGCCGGCATCAACCGCAGCAGACCATCAACATATCGAGTGGGCTGCACCGCGAAATACAACGCCGCGAACAGCAGGACAGCGGTGTAAGCCACGGTTCGGAAGACGGAACCAAACAGTGCGGCAACGTAGCTCGCAACTGGCGCGGTGGCGTTACCAAGATTGATGTCCTGCGCGTGCCCGAGAAGCCATGTTCCCCATGAACTGGAAGCAAATTCACGGGCAAGTTGGGTGAGGCTTTGCGGCAAGTCCTTTGCGAGCAGGTTGAACTGTGACGCGATTTGCGAACCGAACAGCGAGCTGACAGCAACGATCGATCCGAGGAGCAAGAGCACGACCGGTATGACAGCCCAAGCCTCGGGTATTCGCGTTCGGCGGCTTACCTCATGTGCAAGGCCGCGCAACAACAAGGCCAGAAGAGCGGCCCCGAAAGCAAGCACAAGCACGTCCGAAAGCTTCCAAACAGCAAGGCCCGCTCCACCGAGAACGAACAGCATCAAAACGGAGCGCACAAATGGGGGACTAGTTGATTTGGTCCGCTCCACGGCGTCACGCGAGACTATAATGTCCTGGTTTTCCATACCGGTTTAGATTCCGAGAGCCGTGCAATCCGCAAGCGAGACATCAGGCATCAAACCAGATTTCTCCGTTGATTCAGATCAATTTCGTCTGCTCGGGTTGGCCTACCTTTTGTGAGAGGGTAACATCATGAAAAGCGCAACGAGTGAAGAGTATGGCCCTGTTGCCAAGACATTGCATTGGGCAACTGTTCTTCTCGTTATCATTGCCTGGACGTTGGGCATGTTCGGCGAAGACCTTTCCGAGGAGACGTCAAAAGGTTCCGGATTGCTGACGCATATCTGGATCGGGTTGACCATTCTGGTGCTTGCATTTGTGCGGATACCATGGCGCATTGCAAGCCCGCCACCGAAAATCGTCCCTACCGAGTTTGGCAAATGGTTGGTCGAGTGGACCGATCCGACATCTCGGTTGATGCATTATGTTCTCTATGGACTGCTGGTGGTGGTACCTGCGTTCGGCATCGCGCTGCAGTTCGCACAAGGCCATTCGCTGCCGCTATTTGGGCTTGGAGAAATTCCGTCGCCGTGGCTCGCTGACAAAGCGTTCGTGCACAGCCTCAAAGAAGTCCACGAGATTTTGGCCAATATTCTCGTCATCCTGGCGGTGTTCCATATGGCCGCTGCACTCGTGCATCATATTGTTTTTGGCGACAACACTCTGCGACGCATGCTGCCGCGCCTGCGCAAGCAATCGTAAAAAGACTGGCCTCCTCCCTAGAATGAAGGGAGCTAGCGGGACAGCACAGGTGAACGGGGCACGCGCCAAGCGGCTATCGTCGCTGCAGAGGAATGTAAAAAGATGTATGCTCACCTCTGCTGGTTGATTCCATAACGGACTGGCGAAGGCGAGTTGAAAAATATGTGACCCGGTTGCCCGCGTTTGTCCGCGGTTGGGGCTTCGATCACCGTCCAACGATTCTGATTTGGGTCCGTGTGGGCTTTCCTGTTGAACCGGCGGCAGATGATCGCGCCCGAGTGATCATCCGGAAACTGCAGAGAGCGCTCGAACAGACGTCAATCGCAGCGGCGCTTGGCCATTGGGAAAGAACCTACCGAGCTTCCATCTCTGTACTAGACTGGCTGATAGCGACGCAGCCCCTTTCGTAGAGGTCAGTGCTTGTCAACGGAAAATGAACTCCTCTCCAGCCTAGAGCGACGCCTCGGACGGCTTCACGCCCAGCAACGCCTAGGAATTGAATCCGATCACGAAGCTCAGATTTTCGGGCAGGGCCTGAACTTCTTTCACATCGAGAACTGGTATTCGGTCCAATCCGTAATCCGAACCGTATTGAAGCTGAGCGGTCTCTACTGGCGGGGGCGCACGAACGCCGAGCGCGTTGTTCTGAACAGAAATAACGTCACGTGCGCCAAGCTGCCACCACTTTTCGACGGCTTTGCAATTCTTCACATCAGCGACACCCACGTCGACATGAATGAACGCGCCATGACCCGACTCGCTGAGCTTGTCGACGGACTGGAATATGACATCTGCGTACTAACAGGCGATTTTCGCGCCAAAACGTTTGGTCCCCACGATGCCGCGCTGAAAGGCATGGCGACGCTGGTGGGCCATCTGAAGCCGCCTATTTTTGGCGTGCTCGGCAACCACGATACGATCCGGATGCTTCCCGGCCTCGAAGCGATGGGCATTCGAATGCTGCAGAACGAATGTGAGGCCATCGAGCGAGGCGACCAGTCGATATACATCGCCGGCATCGACGATGCCCACTATTTCAGGGTCGACAACATCGAAAAAGCCGCCTCGCAAATTCCCCATGGGGCTTTCGCTTTGCTGTTGTCGCACACCCCCGAAATCTATCGCCAAGCCGCCCATGCCGGCTTCGATCTGCTCTTGAGCGGCCACACGCATGGCGGACAGATCTGTCTGCCCGGCTCGATACCCATCACGCTCGATTCGGTATTGCCCCGGCGAATGGGCGCCGGCGCCTGGCATTATGGCAATATGATCGGCTATACCTCGGTTGGCGCCGGATCCAGCGTCGTCGCGGTTCGCTACAATTGCCCGCCGGAAATCACGCTGCACCGATTGAGCCGCGGCTGAACGTCAGTAGGGTTGGTCGCGAATGCGCAACCTGTAAAGAAGACGTGAGATGATCAATTCTCCTACCAGGAACATCCCGACGCAGAGAGCGATGTCGGTGAACGTCAGCCCGAGCATGCTCCGGCACAACAACAGAGGACACAGGGATTCCGGGATTTGATCGAGCCCGACAGCCTGCGAGCTGGGACGAAAGCGGAGTCGCCGCTTTATGAAGCTGGAGAAGAGGTCACCTATCATCGCGAAGGTCGCTACCAATGCGCCAGTACCGAAGCTCAAGGCCACTAACGGCGCAAGACCTGCGGTGACGACGATCGAAGACACAGCGCCGCGAGCTGTCTTCGATCGTCCAAATAGCGGTTGCCCGTCCAGGAACCGTGCTCCTGCGTCCAACGGCATCGCCAAATGGGAGCCGAATATCTTCTTGATAATGACAGGTGTGCCGTTGGCGATGGCCAAAAGGAAGAGCGCTTGCAAAATCGGGATCATCTGCATCTTGATTCGATCATGCCATGTGAGCTTGCTGGCGTACATGAAGCAGGTTTTTGGCTGCTCGATCAGCACTGTGCCCAGATCATCGGACTAGGCCGCAGCCTGCGCCCCGCCGTCGGCGACAAGAGCGAGCCTGCGCGAGCTACATCCTCCGCTTGAGACCAACTAGGATCCGAACACTGACAGCGCCAAGTATGCAGCACCTCGATCACTTGAGGTAGCTCGCGGTGCATGGCTTAGACACGATTGACTTCGATTAACTCCAGGGGGCCACAATCCTGTAGGTTTGACAACTAGCATGACAAGGGGCCTCTTATGTTAATGAGAAGAGGATTGATTTCTTCAGCCCCTCGAGCCGTGCGTTGGCCACAATCGCGGCGCTGGTACCAAGCCTAGATGGGCGCCGGTTTCCTCGTCGGTATCCTGCTTAGTGGGGATGCCGGCCGTGCCCAAACACGTTGCGAAGGTGCTCTTCGAGGTATCCACTGCTTGCAATACCTACCATTGCGACGTGGACCACGACCAGACCCAAGGCGAAATACGCTACGACCTCATGCATTTCATCGATCGCGGTGGTGCCCCATAGCGCATGCGTAACAAACATGACCAACAGCGCGCCCAAGGGCAATGCTGCCAATATGGCAATTAGCAGGGCCAAGGTTTTGGCGAGCCCACCGGCATTCTGAAAGTGCATCGTGATCGCGCTTGGCGTATATGGTGCCGGTAGACTTCTGTCTCGTGGCGACACGGCGAGCCAGACGACGTTCGCCATGACCAGAATTGCGATCGCGTAGCCTATCATCGCGTGCGTATGAGGATATTCCTCACCCGTCGCATATGCGATGACGAGCAGGGCAAGCAGAGCGAGAGCGGAAAATTGGATAAGGAGACCCCAAACCGCACCCGCCCGCGCGGATTCTCTGATTCTTGCATCTGACATGCAGGCCTCGTTTCTTTTGGCATAGAAGACTAGGACCGCTCCGATTGACGAGCGTTGATCTGCGTCAACGTCGACTTTTGCCTCTGCCAGGGGGCGGGGCCGGTATTCTACCGGCTCCTCCCCAAGGCGGAGGGCTCTTGGGGGGCGCTCTTAAACCGGGCTAGTCCCGATCCTCGTGTTCCTCCTCATGGGCTTCCCTGCGCTCCTCACGATAGCGCTCGCAGGCTTGCTGGGTGCGTTCGTCGCGCGGCGCGCCAACATGCTCACCGCCCTTGCGGAAGTCTTCCGTCTGGGTTGTTACTTGAGAGTCATCCTTCCCCGGCATGGTGTCTTGGCTCGCCTGGGCCACGGCCACCAGGCCGCCAATCCCGACCAATATGGTCGTCAGGATCAGTGCTTTACGCATCATCAGTTCTCCTATGTTCAAGCCGGCCGGTCATTCGGCCGTACTGGCTGCAACAATGACGCAAAGGCGCTGACGCTCCCCTGTTGATCCATGTCAGCCAAATGTCAGGTCGTTTCCGGCATATTCGGCGTCAAATTCAGCTAGGAAACGCATGCGCCTGCCCCGCCTGTTAACCATGGTCCGGATTGCACTCCTGCTCGCCGCATTGGCGTCGATAGCGGCGCGGCCATCGTTCGCGCACGACGACGATCCCGAGCGTCGGGACGCGGTGCGCCGCGCTGTTGAGGCGGGGGAGGTTCTGCCGCTGTCTCAAATCCTGGAAAAGGTTCGGCTCAAGGTGTCCGGCGACATCACCGGCATTGAAATCAACCGCGAGGAGGGCCGCTGGCACTATGAGCTCCGAGTGATCGACCGTGGAGGCCGCGTCCTCGAAGTGCACGTCGACGCGCATAGCGGCAACATCGAACAGATCGAGGAAAAGTAGATGCGCGTGCTTCTGGTCGAGGACGATCCCCGGATTGCTTCCGACGTGGCACGCACGCTGGAAGCTGCCGGCTACGTGGTAGAGATCGTTCGCGACGGCGAGGAGGCCTGGTTTCGTGGCGACACGGAGGATTACGGCGCTGTCATCCTCGATCTGGGCTTGCCCGGAATGGATGGACTTTCGGTGCTCAAACGCTGGCGGGCCAACGGGCGCCAGACGCCGGTCCTGATTCTGACGGCACGCGGCAGCTGGGCCGAGCGCGTGGATGGCATCGACGCCGGCGCAGACGACTATCTACCAAAGCCGTTCCGCCCCGAAGAACTCCTCGCGCGGTTGCGCGCGATTGTCCGGCGGTCCTCTGGTCACGCTTCTTCCGTCATGAGCGCGGGTGACCTGACACTAGACGAACGTCAGATGAAGGTTAGCTTGCGCGGGGTGCCTGTCGCGCTGTCGCAACTCGAGTACCGCCTGATAGCGTACCTGCTACGGCATCGTGGACGCGTCGTGCCACAGCACGAATTGGACGAGAACGTCTACGGTCCCGGGCAGGAGCACGATTCAAACGCGCTAGAGGTCCTAGTGCGCCGGGTGCGCAAGAAGCTTGGGCATGAGATTATCGAGACGCGGCGCGGGTTCGGTTACTCCGTTCGGGAGACGCATCCATGAGATGGGCGTCGCTGCGGCTTCGCCTGGTGGCCGGCGGCATGATCGCCATCCTTGTCGCACTTGGCGTGGCAGGCGCAGGCATGGTGCTGCTGTTTCAGCGTCATGTGGCGCGCACGATGGCGGCTGATCTCGACGTCCATCTCCGACAACTGCTCGCCGGCATCGAGGTCGGTTCTGACGGGCGCCTCCTCATTAGCCGGCAGCCTGCCGATCCCAGGTTCGAGGAGCCGCTGTCCGGCCTGTACTGGCAGGTGATGGACGATCGCGACCAGATGCTGCGATCGCGTTCGTTGTGGGATACGACGCTCCGCTTGCCGCCTGATGAACCCGGCCCAAGCGAAGTGCATCAGCACGAAGTAGATGGACCGGGCGACGCCCGTGTGATCGTCGCAGAACGTGGCGTGCTGATGACGGCCGGCGATCGGCGCGTGCGCGTTCGGGCTGCTGTCGCATCGGATTTGTCGCGTGCAACGGTAGCAGTAAAAGCCTTCGCCAAGGATCTGTCCATCGCGCTCGGGTTACTCGCGCTCGTGCTGGCGACCGCGACCTCAATTCAGGTCAGCCTTGGCCTCCGTCCGCTTGCGCTGCTCCGACGCGGCATTTCCGAGATCAGGGCCGGCCATAGGAAGCATCTTCCTGCTGCCGCGCCCAGCGAGGTGGGGCCGCTAGTCGAGGAAGTCAATGCGCTGCTCGACGCCCAAGAGCGGGAGATCGTGCGCTCTCGCGGCCGTGCGGCCGATCTCGCCCACGGATTCAAGACGCCGCTTGCGGCGCTTATCGCCGACGCGGCCCGCCTGCGAGAGCGGGGCGACAACAAAATGGCCCAGGATATTGAAGCGGTTGCCGATGCGATGAGCCGCCATGTCGACCGGGAGTTGGCGCTTGCCCGGCTGCGGAGCGAAGCGCGCAGCACCGGAGCGGCTGTAACCGAGCTTCGTCCCCTCCTAAGCTCGCTTATGACCACCCTGGCAAGGACGCCCTGCGGCGACAGAATCCTATTTGAGTGCTCAATTCCAGAAGGCTTGCGCATTCCGCTTGACCGTACCGATCTTGCCGAGGTGCTCGGTAATCTCCTGGAGAACGCCGCGCGTCACGCTAAGACGCGAGTCCGCATCGCGGCCATTGCCGACCCGCTATCCGTGGTCGTTGAGGACGATGGTGATGGCATTCCCGAACAGCAGATTACGCGCGTGCTCGAAAGAGGCGGACGACTGGACCAACGGGGTTCGGGGTCGGGGCTGGGCCTCGCAATTGTCCAGGATGTCCTCGAAGCGTACGGATGGCACCTTCAGATCACCCGCTCGGATCTCGGCGGCGCAAGGGCGACAATTGCTCACAATGGCCCCAACTCGCTCGTTAGACCCGAACGAGCAACGGCCTAGTCCGAGTTCATCCTGACAATTTGCTTACGATGCCGGTCAGGTTGCCGACGGCGCATATCAGCTATCAATCGCGCCTCGGCCGCTCCACCCCTTGACCGGCGTCAACAACGATCGATCGGCGGCTCATTAGTGCTTCAGATTGAGAGTTTGCC
>JAJYAH010000850.1 GCA_021779635.1 Pseudomonadota bacterium
CAGCCCGCTGGGCGTGCCGGCGCTGGCGAGCGCAAAGACCACGGTGCGGGCATATGAAATCCCGGCACGGTTGGCGGCAACCGGATTGAGCCCGACCGCGCGAAGACGCATTCCAAGAACGGTCTTCGACAACAGCACCGCGACCACTACGGCGATGATGATGGTGAGCGGAAGTCCGATATGCAGCGGAAAGGAATAGTCGCCGGTGAGCAAGGGCAGCTTGGTCGCGTCGGGAATTTCCAACGACTCTGGAAGCGTCGCCGAGGTCGTCATCGGCTTGCGCAATAACGAAGGCGACTGCACGCACCAATACAACAGCCATACGCCGATGAAGGACAGCAATAACGTGCTGATCACTTCATTGGTGCCAGCCTTGACCTTCATCACGGCGGCGAGCGCGCCCCATGCGGCGCCGGCGACAACGGCCGCGAGCATCGGCAGCAGGAAGGAAAGCCCGAACGGCAATCCGCTGACATGGCCGTAAAGTGCTATCGCGGTGGCGGCGACGCCGCCGACGGCAATCTGGCCCTCGCCGCCGACATTGGTGAGATTGGCGCGGTTCGCCAGGATGAAGCCGAACCCGACCAGCGCGAACGCCAGGCTTCGATTGATCGAGGCGGCAATCGCATAGGGCGACCCCACGGTGCCGTCCACGAACGCCGAAATCGCATCCGGCACCGACACGCCGATAGAGGCGATCAAGACGAGACCGACCAGCGCCGCAAACGCCACGGCGAGCAGCGAGCCGAGCAGCGCCGGCCTCGCCGCGAAGCGCTTCAACAACGGACCGCGCTGCTCGACAACCGTCATTGCGCCTGCCCCGCCATCATGGCGCCGATCTCGGCCCGGCGCGCCGGGTCCGCAACGCAGGATCCCATGATCCGGCCGCGGTAAAGCACGACGATACGGTCGGCGACCGTCAGCAATTCATCCAGTTCCGACGAGACCAAAAGGATGGCGACGCCGCGTTCGCAGGCCGCCCGGATCTGGCCGTAGACCGCAGCCACCGCGCCGACATCGAGGCCGCGCGTCGGTTGCGCCGCGACCAGGCACACCAGATTGGGCAGCGTGATCTCGCGGGCCAGCACCGCCTTTTGCTGGTTGCCGCCGGAGAGCGACGAGAACATCACGCCCGGGCCGCGTGCGCGGACGTCGAACCGCTGCATCATCTCGCCTGCCTTGCTCTCGAGCATGCCGCGCTTGAGAAAACCGAAGCGGGTGAATTCCTCGAGGCGGTTGAGATAGATATTTTCCGCAAGGCTCATCGCGGCAACGCATCCTACCGCATGGCGATCTTCCGGCACGATGCCCATGCCGGCGGCGGTGATTTCCTTCGGGCTGCGGGCGGTCAATTCGGTTTCGCCGAGATGAATCCGCCCCTCGGTCGCCGGCATCATTCCCGCCAGCACGGCGGTCAATTCGCTTTGGCCGTTGCCTTCGACGCCGGCGACGCCGACGATCTCGCCGCGATCGACGCTGAGCGTGAAGTTATCGAGCCGGGTGACGCCCTGATGGTCCTTCACCGTGAGCCCGCTGACCTGGAGGACTTCGATCCTGGCCGTGTTCGCGGTCCGGGCGTGGCTCACATGCCTGACCGGCTCAAGCCCCATGATCGACGCCGCCGAGGTGTCGAGCGTCTCGACATTGCCCTGGATCATCGCGCGCACGAGGCTATCGATGTCGGCCGCCGGCGTCGAAGAGCCGCCAACGACCTTGCCGGCACGCAGCACGGTGACGCGGTCGGCGATTTTCTTGATCTCGGCAAGCTTGTGCGTGACGAGCACAACGGCGCGGCCGCCCGACGCGACCCGGCGGCAGACGTCGAGCAGGGCTGCGATCTCATCCGGCAGCAGAACGGCCGTCGGTTCGTCCAGCACAAACAGCGACGGGTCACGGATCAGGCATTTGACGATTTCGACACGTTGCCGCTCGCCGACCGACAGGTCCTCGATCCGGGCATAGGGATCGAGCGGCAGGCCATATTCGACCGCGAGCTTTTCAAGCTGCGCCGCGCATTCCTTGCGTTTGAGCACGCCGCGCTCGCGGCCGAGCAGCACGTTGTCCACCACCGTCATGTCGGATACCAGGCTGAAATGCTGGTGCACCATGGCGATGCCCTGCGCGAGCGAGTCCGCCGGCCCTGCGGGCTGGAAGGCAGCACCGCGGTAGTGCATCACGCCGGAGTCCGGGCGATGCACGCCGAAGATCAGGTTGCAGAGCGTCGACTTGCCGGCGCCGTTTTCACCCAGGATGCAGTGGATTTCACCCGGGCGGATGTCGAGCGAGACATCCGACAACGCGGCGAAACTGCCGAACCGCTTGGTAATGGCCTGAAGCGATAGAAGCGGTTCGGCAGCCGGCGCCGCGAGGTCGGACGTCATGCTCATGGCCGGGCGTCAGCCCTTCAGTACGGTGATCTTGCCGGACATGATATCCTTCATGATGGCGTCGAGCTTGGCCTTCTGTTCGGCGGTGCCGCCGCAAATCACCATGCCGGAGGCTTCCGGCCCCATCTTGAGACCGAACTCCTTGTAGCCCGGCTTCCACGATCCCTTGACGGCCTCGTCGATCGCATACTGCACCTGATATCCGGTGCCGGTGATGGAGTAAGCGACATAAAGCGGATCGCTGCCGCACCGGTCGGTGTAGCTGCCGATGATGTGCGTGCCCTTTTCCTTGGCGGCCTGCTCCATGCCGCGCAGGCCGAGGTTCAGGATGTGATAGTGGATGTCGGCGCCCTGTGCGATCGCAGCCAGTGTCGCTTCCTTGGACTTGGCGACGTCGTCGAAATCCCCGGTATAGTTTTCGAAATACTTGATGCTGGCATTGATCGATCTGGCGCCATTGCCGAACTCCTTGCCGGCGTTGACGATCGACGGGATTTCCATCCCGCCGACGTAACTCACCGCGCCGTTCTTGGACAACATGGCCGCGGCCGCGCCGGCGACAAAGGCGATTTCCGCCTGCTTGACATCGTAGCCCGCCACGTTCGGCGCGGACTCGCCTTCGTTGCCGCCGACGATCGAGAAATGCACATTGGGAAAACGCTTGGCGATCTTGTACACCGCCGCCTGGGTCTGGCCGCCGACGCCGATGACGAGTTCGTTCTTGCTGGCAAGATTGGTCAACGCCTGGTCCATGTCGGCGTAGTTGATGTTCTCGATCATCTGGACCTTGATCTTGTCGCCATACTTCTTCTCGGACGCCATCAGGCCGTCATAGGAAGATTCCATCCAGCCCTTGTCCGATTTCGAGCCGGGA
>JAJYAH010000101.1 GCA_021779635.1 Pseudomonadota bacterium
TCGACTGCCTGAGGTCCATCGCCGCCGACCCGTTCGACGATCCTATCTTGGAGAACACGCAGCAGCTTGGCCTGCACTTCGAGAGGCATGTCACCGATCTCGTCGAGGAAGATCGTACCGCCGTTAGCTTGCTCGAACTTCCCCTTGCGGCCCCTCTTGTCGGCTCCGGTGAAGGCGCCGGCTTCGTAGCCGAAGAGTTCGGATTCGACGAGGTTCGGCGGCAGCGCAGCGGCATTGACGTTGACCATCGTCTGATCGCGTCGTGGGCTGAGATAATGGAGCGCATGCGCCACCAGTTCCTTTCACGTGCCGCTCTCTCCGCGGATGAGCACGGGGATTTCGAGCGAGGCGATCTTGATGATCTGCGAGCGTAGCCGCTGCACGGCCCTGCTGCTTCCGATGACGGCCTCCAGGCCGTAGGCGCGGGATTTGAGGGTCTCGGTCTCGCGCTTGTAGAATTCGAGCTCGCCCTCCAGCGCGCGCACCCGCCGACTAAGCTCGTCGACCTGCTGCAGTCCTTTGAACATGATCCGGCCGAGGGCACCCAGCACCTTTCCATCGCGCTTGATGGGGATGCGGGACACCACTCTGTCTCCGCCGCGCATGCGCTGGATTTTGCCGACCTCGGCCTTGCCCGTGGCCACGATCTCAGGCAGTCGCGTGTTGTCGATGACGGTCTCGACCGGGCGTCCGTTTCCTTCGCCGGCCTTCAGCCCGAAAAACGCTTCGTGGATCGGAGAAATGTAGACGATCTTGGCCTTGTCATCGACGATCGTCATGGCGTCGAACGGATCCGTCAGCCCAGGAGAAATCGACGCTGCCGATGAAGCTGAGAAGTGCGTCGCCCGGCGTTTCGCTGAGAACGAGCATCTCTCCGGACCCGGCCGGAGTGACCAGCACCACGTAGATCTTGCGATCGAGATTCAGCGTTGTGATGCGCCGCTCGCGGGCCTCGGTCTGCGGTCAACGAATTCAGACGTGGATCGGGGCCCACGCCGACCGAAGCGATTACACGAGCCGCAGCGTCGTGAGAGGCACACCGGCAATCGTGGCGGTAATCGGATTAGGCATTTCCTCAGTGTCCTTGTTGAGGACACGTGAGCACAGTGAGGACGCCGCTTCAAGAAAACTTGCCGCTTCTGAGGACACAAATTCAAGAGGCTCGAAAGGCTACCCCTCCAAAACAAGGAGTTCCCGACCGAGGAGCAGCAGCGGCGAAATGGCACGGGTGTTGCTCATGTCTGGATAGCAGCAACGCCCATGAAGGCAGTTTTCGAATGCTGCATTGCGAGATAGGGATGAAACCGTACTTAACTCTCCATCACCCTGCGAGCGCGCAGCGCTACTACAGCGAACGGATGTGGCGCGAAGACACCTTCTACAGTCTGCTCACCAGTCATGCGACCGAACGGCCTGATGCCGGGGCGCTGCAGGATGCTCGCCAAGCGCTGACGTGGGGCGAGCTCAAGCGTTGGACCGACGGCGTCGCAGCCGATCTGCGCGAGTACGGGCTGGTCGGCGGCGACCGCGTGATGATGTGGTTGTCCAACCGCATCGAAGCGGTCGTCATGTTCCTCGCCTTCGCGCGTGAAGGGATCGCCTGCAACCCCTCGGTCCACAAGACCTACAGATGCGCCGAGGTCGGCGACCTTCTCAACACGCTGTCGGCGCGGGTGCTTCTGACCGAAGACGGTTGGGGGACCGACCGTGCGACCGTCGACTACGGCTGGTTTCTATCCGGAGATCTTGGCGTCATGGACGCCAAAGGCAATCTCCGCTTCGAGGGGCGCCTCAAGGAGCTGATAATCCGGGGCGGCCGCAACATCTATCCGTCGCACTGGCTTCTTTCTTACTTATCGCGGCCATGCGGACAGCCAACGTGCGTGGCACACGCTTTGCTGACTGTCAAAAATAATGACTTCGGGAGGGTTACATGAAGAGTTGGTCGGCAATCGTTGGCGCTCTGATTCTAAACTCGCTTTCTATGGCTGTGTTGGCTGATACGTACCCGTCAAAGCCGATACGGTTGATTATCCCATTTGCTGCGGGTGGCCCGACAGACGCGCTTGGGCGGACGTTCGCTAAGGAACTCGGCGAAGTACTTGGACAAACAGTCGTCGTCGAGAACAGAACTGGCGCGGGCGGAAACATTGGAACGGACGTCGTCGCCAAGTCCCCTCCAGACGGCTACACGATCGGCCTCGGCACGAATGGACCGCTCGCAGGCAATGTCACGCTCTTCAAGTCGCTGCCTTATGATCCGACCACGGCATTCGCCCCAATCACCCGCATCGCGTTCGTATCGAACGTAATCGCAGTGCATCCTGGTCTGGGTGTGAAAACGCTGAGCGAACTGATTGAGCTGATTCGAAGAGAGCCCAACAAGCACAATTTCGCGCACGGAGGCTCAGGCACTACACAGCATCTCGGCGGAGAGCTGTTTAAGTCGATGGCGCAGCTGCAGATGAGCGGTGTGGCTTATCGTGGCGAAGGGCTCGCGCTTAATGACGCTATTTCGGGTCATGTCCCGATCATCTTTTCGAGTCTTGCGACCGGCATCCCCTTCGTGCAGTCGAGTCATCTCATCGCGCTGGCGGTGACTTCGAAGGATCGCATTCCGGCTCTCGCTAACATTCCGACGGTGGCTGAAGCTGGCCTGCCAGGGTATGTTGCAACAGCTTGGTACGCGCTGCTCGCGCCTGCCGGTACTCCACAGCAAATAGTTGAGAAGCTGAATGCCGCTTCTCGCAAGGCCATGGAGTCTCCTGGGACGAAGAAGCTTCTCGATCAAGCCGGAGCGATTATTGCCCCAACCACACCCGGCGAGCTTAGCGAGTTCATCAAGAGTGAAATCAGTCGTTGGAAGCCAATCATTGAGATGTCCGGCGCCAAAGTCGACTGACGAGCCAGTGGGATTTCCGCGTGTCCAACCCCTACATGTGCTCGCACTCCCGAACTTAACGGCGCTGGCACTTTTATTGCTCAGGTTTTCACAAAGGGAACTTGAAGCACCATGTTGCATTGCGAGATAGGGATGAAACCGTACTTAACCCTGCATCATCCTGCGAATGCGCAGCGCTACTACAGCGAGCGAATTTGGCGCGAGGACACTTTCTATAGTCTGTTGACCCGACATGCGACGGAGCAACCTGATGCCGTAGCGTTGCAGGATGCGCGCCGGGCGCTGACGTGGAGCGAGCTCAAGCGTTGGACGGACGGTGTCGCGGCAGATCTGCGCGAATACGGTTTGGGCGGTGGCGACCGTGTGATGATTTGGCTCTCGAACCGCGCGGAGGCAGTCGTTATGTTCCTGGCTTGCGTCCGCGAAGGGATCGCCTGCAATCCGTCCGTCCACAAGACCTATACATGCGCCGAGGTCGGAGAACTGCTCACGACACTTTCGGCGCGTGCGCTTCTGACCGAAGACGGTTGGGGAACCGATCGTGCGACTGTCGACTTCGATGCCGCGCTTGTCCGGATCAAAAGCCTCAAGGTCGTTTACACTCCGAAGGCCTTTCCTGCGCCTGCGCGCAACAACACTCCGCCTTGCACGGACCCCGACAAGGTGTCCTATCTCGCGTTCACGTCTGGGACAACGGGCACGCCGAAATGCGTCATGCATTCGGACAACACGCTGCTCGCGAATGCGCGGGACCTGGTAGCCGATTGGAAGCGCGGCCCCGAGACGGTGATCCTGTCTCTTTCACCGCTGTCGCACCACATCGCGTGGGTGGGCGTTGCGCAGTGGCTGCTCACCGGCGGGCGGTTCGTGACAGCCGACCCGCCAGAAGGCATGAGTCGCATTGACTGGATCGAGACGACGGGCGCCAACTACGTGCTCGGTGTCCCGACCCACGCGATGGACATCCTCGGAGAGCAGCAGGAAGCCGGTATCGAGAGGCTCGGCTCCGTCGAGGCGTTCTACATGGCCGGGGCGCCGATCCCGCCGAGCGTGGCGGCCGCGTTCGTGAGCCAGGGCATCAAGCCGCAGAACGTCTACGGCATGACGGAGAACTCCTCGCATCAGTACACGCACCCGGACGACGATGCCGAGACCATCGTCAATACATGCGGACGGGGTGGGCGATCCTACGAAGTGAAGTTGTTCGATCCGGCCGATCCGGACAAGGAAGTCGCTCCCGGCGAGGTCGGTCATATCGGTGGGAGGGGCGCTGCATTGATGCTCGGATATCTGGGCAACCAGACGGCAACCGAAGGAAGCTTCAACAGCGATGGCTGGTTTCTATCCGGAGATCTTGGCGTCATGGACGCCAAGGGCAATCTCCGCATCGAGGGGCGCCTCAAGGACCTGATAATCCGGGGCGGCCACAACATCTATCCGTCGCATATCGAGGCGATGGCCGTCCGCCATCCCGAGGCGGGCCGCGTAGCCGCTTTCCCTGTGTCGGACGACCGGTTGGGCGAGCGGGTGTGCATCGCGGTGTCAGGCACGGTCGAGGCGACCGACCTGATAGATCACCTCCGTCGCGAGGGTCTCTCCAAGTACGACATGCCAGAATACTTCCTACGCGTGAGCGAATTTCCTCTGACGGCCAGCGGTAAAATCCTCAAGCGCGAACTGGTGCTTCAGGTGCAGCGCAAGCAACTGCAACCCCAGCCGGTACGCACGACGATCCCAGTACGCAGCGCGTGATCGAAAAAGATCAAGAAAAGCTGAACCACATGCGTCCTCTTGAAGACATCCGCGTCATCGACTTCAGCACGCTTCTGCCGGGTCCCTTCGCAAGCCTGATGCTTGCGGAGGCTGGCGCCCAAGTCGTGAAGATCGAGCGGCCCGGCCGGGGCGACGAGATGCGGAGCTACGTGCCGAAATTCGGCGAAGACAGCGTCAATTTCGCGCTGCTCAACGCCGGCAAGCAGAGCATCGCCATCGACCTCAAGGCGCGCGATGCCGTGGAACGGCTGTGTCCTCTGATTGCGGAAGCCGACATCGTGATCGAGCAGTTTCGGCCCGGGGTAATGGACCGGCTAGGTCTGGGATATGCGGCTCTCAGGGAGATCAACTCTCGCCTAATCTATTGCGCCATCAGCGGTTGGGGACAGAATGGTCCGAAGGCGATGGTCGCGGCGCACGACCTCAACTATCTCGCCGAGTCAGGAATTCTCGGATTGAGCGTAGGCGCCGATGGGGCACCGCTGATCCCGCCGGTGTTGATCGCTGATCTCGCCGGTGGCGCTTATCCCGCAGTGACCAATATCTTGCTGGCGTTGCGCCGGCGCGACAAGAGCGGCGAGGGGGCCTATCTCGACGTCTCGATGGGCGAGAACCTGCTGACGCTGGCCTATTGGGGGCTCGGCAGCGGCTTCGCGGCGGACGAATGGCCAGGCGGCAGCGACGCGCTGGTGACCGGCGGCAGCCCACGATACCAGATCTACCGCACGTCGGACAACCGCCATCTCGCCGTCGCGCCGATCGAAGACAAGTTTTGGGACAACTTCTGTTCGACGATCGGCCTCGCTCCCGCAATGCGTGCTCCGGAAGCGGACGAAGGCGAAGCAATCGACGCGGTCGGCGAGATCATCGCGACGAAGACCGCAGCCGAGTGGACGTCGATCTTCGCGGGCAAGGACGTGTGCTGCTCGATCGTTGCTAGTCTGAAGGATGCGGTCGCGGATCCTCATGTCGCCGCGCGCGGGCTGCTGTCGCGCAAAATCATGGTCGAAGGGCGCTCGATCCCAGCGCTGCCGGTACCGTTAAGCGAGCAATTCCGTGGTTCGAACGAATCCACACCACCGCGTCTCGGCGCGGATACCGCCAAGATCCTAGCGAACTAGGACGATCCGGATGCGAGCTTTTCAGGTCGTCGTGCACGGCGAGCCATCAAGTCTTCGGTGCAACGAATTCCCGGACGTCGCGCCCAGCGGCGACCAGATCCGCATCGGAGTCCGTGCGGCTGGCATCAATTTCTCGGACGTGTTGGTGGTCTCTGGCAAAAATCAAGTGCTGCCCAAGCTTCCCCGTTTCGGCGAACACAAGGACGCCGTGCTCCGCTATCTGCCCGACGGTCTCTGAAACCAACAAACCCACTGGAAAAGGAAACTCCCCATGGCCTTCAGCACCATCCTGTACGAAGAAGACGGCCCGATCGGCACCCTCACGCTGAACCGCCCCGACGACGGCAACATGTTTACCGTCGACATGTGTCACGAGATCCGTGAATGCATCAACGAGATCCGCCGCGAGACGCGCACGCGCGTGATCGTCATCACCGGCGCGGGCGACAGGTTCTTCTGCATCGGCGGCCGCAAAGAAGGCATGGAAAAGACCATGCTGTATGCCGGCGTGCTCCCGACCCTCGAGATGTACGAATCCATCGACCGGCTGCAGAAGCCGGTGATCGCCAGCGTCAACGGCTTTGCGGTCGGCGGCGGCAACGTGCTGCAGGTGGTCTGCGATCTCACGATCGCCAAGGAAAGCGCGGTCTTCCGGCAGGTTGGTCCGATGATGGGATCGTTCGATGCGGGTTACGGCACCTGGTATCTCGAAGACCTCGTCGGCAAGAAGAAGGCCAAAGATATGTGGTTCCGCAACCCCAAGATCTCTGCTGCCGAAGCGCTTGAGATCGGACTGATCAACAAGGTCGTGCCCGACGACAAGCTGAAGGAAGAAACCCGCAAGTTCGCGATGGAAGTCGCCGAGCGCGGTCCGTTCGCGCTGGCTTCGATCAAGGGAGCGTTCAACGCACGGCATGGCGGCGTGTCCGGTCTGGCCCGCATTTCGCACGATCTCCTGCTGCGGCCTTATCTCGAAACCGATGAAAGCCACGAATTGTCATCATCCTTCGCCGAGAAGCGAAAGCCGGACACCAGCAAGTTCGGGAAGTAGCCGATGCCCGTCGAACTCACGACGCTCGACGACTGCGCGCTGCTGCGCCTGAACCGGCCTGAGACGCTCAATGCGCTGTCGTTCCGCGTGCTGAAGGAGATATCGGACGCACTGACCGAAGTGGCGACCTGGAAGGTGCGCGCGCTGATCGTCACCGGCGCCGGCGACAAGGCCTTCTGCGCCGGGGCGGACATCAAGGAGCTCGGCGGACGGCCGTTGATCGAGTGCAAGCGGGGAGCTGAAGTAGGCCAGGCGGCCTTCGCGAAGCTCGACCGGCTGCCGTTCGCTTCCGTCGCCGCCATCAACGGCTTCGCGTTTGGCGGCGGTCTGGAACTGGCGTTGGCCTGCACGTTCCGGCTCGGGACATCGAACGTGAAGCTCGGTCTCCCGGAGATCAAGCTCGGTCTCATTCCGGGATACGGCGGGACTCAGCGCCTGCCGCGGCTGATCGGGGAGGCGCGGGCGATGGAGATGATCATGCTCGGCCGGACCGTCGTGGCGGAGGAGGCGGCGCGCATCGGGCTGCTGCACCGGATCGTGGAAGGCAACGTCGTCGACGCCGCGCTGGCGTTTGCGCATGAATTCTCGTCCTACAGCCTTCTTGCGCAGCAGTTCGCCCGCGAGGCGGTGTCCCGTGCGCTCGACCTTCCGATCCATGAAGGTCTGAAGATCGAGGCCGACCTCTCGACGTTGGCCTACGGGACCGCGGATGCCGTGGAAGGTATGGCGGCGTTTACCGAGAAGCGGAAACCGGAGTTCAAGGATGCGTAGCGGCCAGATCATCGTCACCGGCGCGAGCCGCGGCATCGGCGAGGCAATCGCGGTCGAGCTCGACCGTCGCGGCTTCGCCGTCGCCGGCCTGTCGCGCAGCGGCACCAGCGCCGTCGGCACGGGTTATGCCTGCGACATGACCGACGAGCGCGCCATCGCGGACGCGATCTCGAAGGTTGCGGCGGAGGGGCCGATCATAGGGCTTGTCAACAACGCCGGTGCCCATGAGGGAAAGCGAAGCGCCGAGCTTTCGCTCGTCGACTTCGAGACCACCATGCGGTTAAACGCCTCGGCGGTGATGGTCGCTTGCCGCGAGAGCTACCCGCACCTGAAGGCCGCCGGCGACGCGCTGATCGTCAACATTGGTTCGTTCTTCGACAAGCTCGCGGTGGTCGAGAACCTCGCCTATTGCGCGTCGAAGGCCGCGGTCGGGGCCATCACGCGCTGCCTCGCCGCCGAGTGGGCGCGCGACGGCGTCCGCGTGCTCGACGTCGCCCCCGGATATATCGAAACCGATCTTAACCGTGATTTTCTCGCCAGCGAGAAGATCCAGGCATGGCTGAAACGGCGCGTCCCGGCCGGTCGGGCGGGATCTCCACAGGAAGTGGCGCGGCTCGTCGGCGCGCTATACGCGGAGAACATCGCGTTCCTGACGGGTGAGACCATCTACATCGACGGCGGCCAGGGAGCCAACCACTAGATGTCAATCTTCGACCAACTCGAACACGCCCGGAACTGGGATGAGGACGACAAGCTTATCCTGTCGCAGGTCGACCGGCTCTGTGCCGACGTAATCGCCCCGAACGCGAAGCATGCCGACACGACCGGTGAATTCCCGTGGGCGAACGTGAAGGCGATCAACGAGCTCGGCCTGAATGGCGTCTTCATTCCGGAGGACTTCGGCGGCGCTCCGATGTCGTTCCGCCTGTATCTGGCGATCGTGAAGCGCATTTCGGAAGCATGCGCGTCGACCGGCATCATCTACGCGACCAACTTCCACGCGATGAAGCCGTTGATCGAGTTTGGAACGACGGAACAGAAGGTACGGCTGCTGCCGTGCATCGCAGAAGGCGGCCTCGCGTCGCTGGCCATCACCGAGGAATCCGCGGGTTCAGACGCGACTGGTATGAAGACCCGTTTCACGCCTGACGGCGATGATATCGTGATCGACGGCTCAAAGATATTCATCACCAACGGCGACGTCGCCGATCGTATCCTGTTGTTCGGAAAGTTCGCTGGGATCGAGGATGCGAAGAAGGCGATCTCGGTGCTTGTGCTGGAGAAGGGCGCGCCCGGCTTCGAAGTGATCCGTCTTGAAGACAAGATGGGACACCGCGGATCTTCGACGGCATCGTTGCGGTTCGACGGCGTCCGTGTGTCGCGCGACAATCTGATCGGCGAGCCCGGGGACGGCCTGCGCATCCTTCTGGCCTCGCTCAACCGTTCGCGTCCGAGCGTCGCTGCTCACGCGATGGGCATCGCCATGGCCGCCTTCAAGGACATGACGGACTACATGAATGAGCGCAGACAATCAGGGCGCCGCATCGTGGACTTCCAGGCTAACCAGTTTATGCTGGCCGATCTCGCCACCGATCTAGCCATGGCCGATAGCTGGCTCGACTACCTGGCCAGCCTGATCGATTTAGGGGCCAAGGATTTCGGCGTCGAAGCTTCGATGGCGAAGATGCGCGCGTCGGACCTCGCCATGCGCGCGGCGACCGACGCCGTGCAGATGTTCGGTGGCTATGGCTATTGCCGCGACTACCGCGTCGAGCGGCTGATGCGCGACGCCAAGATCACGCAGATATGGGAGGGCACCAACCAGGTGCATCGACAGCTCATCGGCAGGAGTTTTGCGTCAAAATGACGAAAGCAATCAAGACGGTCGGCGTCTGCGGGGCGGCGGGCACCATGGGGGCGGGCATCGCGCTGGTCGCGGCGCGTGCCGGTTTCCGCACCATCTCCTACGACATGAAGAGCAACGCGCTCGAGCGCGCCGCCAAGCAATCGGCGGCGTTCCTCGACAAGTCCGTCGCACGCGGAAAGCTTGAGGCCAGCGAGCGTGACGCCATCGTGGGCGCCATGTCCCACGTCACTGATATCGCCGAACTGGGCAAATGCGACCTGATCATCGAGGCGGTGTTCGAAGACCTCGCGACGAAGCGCGACCTATTGAAGCGGCTCGACGAAGTCTGCGCCGAAGACGCGATCTTCGCGTCGAATACCTCGACGCTTTCGATCACGGAGATCGCGTCCGGATCGAAGTTGCCGGGGCGAGTGGTGGGAATGCATTTCTGTCTGCCCGCCCAGTTGATGAAACTGATCGAGATGTCTCCGGGCATCCTGACGTCGGACGAGACGTTCAGGACCGCATGGGAGTGGACGAAGGCCTGCGGCCAGATTCCCGTCAAGACGCAGGACAAGCCGGGCTTCATCCTGAACGCGCTCCTGGTGCCTTTCAACAACGACGCCATCCGTGCGGTCGAGGCCGGCATCGCCACCGCGGCGGATGTCGACAAGGCGATCAAGACCGGTCTCGGCTACAAGATGGGTCCGCTCGAACTGATCGACCTGATCGGGCTCGATACTCAGGTCCGCCTTTGCGAGGCCTTCTATCCGATCACGCTGGATCCGCGGGCGGCCACGCCCCCCTTGTTGAGGCGGATGGTGGCCGCGGGCCTGCTCGGACGCAAGTCCGGACGGGGCTTCTTCGACTACAAAGGCAACGCGATGTTTGGAGCTTGAGCCGATGACCTATGCCATGATTCAGAGCGGCCCGAGCCGGTCCTTCCCAGAAGGCGATGCGTTCCTTTCTGGAGCGTCGGGAGAGAAGGACGCCGATGTCCTGGTCCGTTGCGGAGTTCCTTTTGCCTTGGACCCCAGCAAGAAGGCGATCCTCATCGAACTCGGCAACGAGAGCCTCGCGGAGCATATCGGCGATGACAGCGCTCACACGAACGTGCTCGGCTTCGCGCGGTACCGCAACGGTGACGATGCGCCGTCGAAGCTGATCGAACTAGTCCGACCGATCTCGGCGTCGGACGCGGCCGTCGCGGCTGCTACCGACCTCTTCGCGAAAGCGGGCTTCGAAGTCGTGGTTTCCGCGGATCAGATCGGCCGGATCATCAACCGGCTGGTGATCCCGAAGTACAACGCGGCCTTGCGTTTCCTCGACGAAGGACTGGCTACGCAGTCGGACATGGATCTCACGTGCAAGCTCGGCCTAGGTTATCCGGACGGTCCTCTCGAGCGCATCTTCCGCGGCGGCATGGCACGGCATTTCGACGTGACGCATGCGTTGTTCGAGACCTACGGAACGCCGGCCTACGCGGCTCCGCGACGCGCGATCGTCGCGAAGAACGCCGACAAGGGTAGAAGCGGTAATTGATCGCTTCGGAGCGGAAGCAATCTGGAGTCTGAGCATGGCTTCCCGTGATCTCCGAGACGCGCTTGGCGGCCACTTGCCCGAAGGATTTCACTTCGGAGACGTCTTGGGAATGCGCAGGACCAAGGCGATCGCGGGTGAAGCCTGTTTCGAGATCGAGATCGGTCCTGAGCATCTCAACCGCCACGGCAGCGTCCATGGAGGCGTCCTCATGGCGATGTTGGACACCGCAGGGCTGTGGACCATCTCCGATCCGGACGACGAGGCGGCGCCGAAAGCGGTGACGGTTTCGCTGAATTGCAGTTTTGTCGGACGATCGGAACCCGGCGACTCCAGCATTCGTGCGACGGGGCGGATCTCGAAGCAGGGCCGCAGGACATACTTCGCTTCGATTGTCGCCGAGAGCCAACCGAGTGGACAACTCGTCGCGACGGGGCAGGGGGTCTACAGCAAGATCGCCTGACCGATCCGACCACGTTGACCGACGCCGAGACGTCCGCCTGGCGTGCCGGCTGCTGCATCGTCCGATCCCGGTCGCCGGGGGCTGCGCGACGCCGGCCTCGCCTACGGCTCGTTCATCTCGGAAAGCTTTCGATACAGGTAGGATCGCGAAATTCCGAGACTTTCGGCGGCGCGCTTCTTGTTGCCCTTGTGGCGAGCAAGTGCCTCCCGGATCCCTTTCGTTTCGACCTTGTCAAGCATCGTCCGCAGCCCGTCGTTGGTCGTCGCGGACAGGGCGTCAACCGTCGTCGGCTGCACTCGGATCAGTTGCTCGGCCTTCGCCTCAGTCAGATCGTGGACCATGATGGTCGTCCCGTCGCAGAAAGCAAAAGCGCGTTCGATCTCATGTTGGAGTTGACGGATATTGCCGGGCCAGGGTCTCTCCATCAGCGCCGTCAAGGCGTCCTCGTCTATTGACGGCGTCGGACGCGCGTGCCGATAGGCGATGCTTTCGAGGAATTTCGAGGCCAGCAGCGGAATGTCCTCGATCCGCTCCCGCAGGGGAGGCAGCGTGACCACGATCGGCGATATCCTGTAGAACAGGTCGAGGCGAAAGGTGCCGGCTTCGACCAAGGACTGAAGATCCCTGTTCGTTGCCGAAATCAGCCGGAAATCCAGTTGACGCGGCGTGTCCCCGCCGACGCGTTCGACGATCCGGTCCTGGAGCACGCGTAGCAACTTCGCCTGAACTTCGAGCGGCATGTCGCCGATTTCGTCGAGGAAAATGATGCCCTCGGTGGCCTGCTCGAATTTGCCTTTCCGGCCCTTCTTGTCGGCGCCGGTGAAGGCTCCCGGTTCGTATCCGAACAGTTCGGACTCTACGAGGGTCTGAGGCATCGCCGCGGCGTTCACCGCCACCATGGGGTTATCCCTTCGCGGGCTCAGACGATGCAGCGCGTGAGCGACCAACTCCTTGCCGGTACCGCTCTCGCCGCGGATCAGCACGGGAATCTCCAGAGGTGCGATCTTTACGATCTCGGTGCGAAGCCGTTGCACAGCGGGACTGTTCCCCACGATGCTGTCCAAGCCGTACTTCTGCGACTTGAGAGTTTCGGATTCTCGTTTGTAGAACTCGACCTGTCCTTCCAGAGCTCGAATCCGCGCATTCAGTATGGCGAGTTGTTCGGGTCCCTTGAACATCACGCGGCCATAGGCTCCGAGCACCTTGTCCTTTCGGCGAATGGGGATTCTTGAAACTATTCTGTCTGACCCTCGCATGTGCTGCATTGTGCCGACTTCCGCCTTGCCGCTTTTCACGACTTTATGAAGCCGTGTTCCTTCCACGACATCCTCGATCGGTCGCGTTCTGGCCTCTCCCGGATTGAGGCCGAAAAAGCGTTCATGGAGCGGCGACATGTAGGATATGCGCGCCTTTTCATCGACGATAATCATGCCTTCGAAGGGGTCTGTCAGAAGTTGTTCCATCATGTCCCAGGCGAAATCGACGCTAGTCAGAAAGCTGATGACAGCGTCGCCCGGAGAGTCGCTGATGATCAGGACGTCGTGGCCAGTGACGGACATCACAAGGACGATGTAGGCGTGACGATCCAGCGTGAGCGGATTGACGCGACGGGTTCGTGCTTCGCTTATCCAACCGGGATCAAGCGCCAGGCTTTTGAGTCGAGTATCGGTCCCGATTCCGCTCGAGTGGAGGATACTGATCCCGTCCGACAGGATAAGTCCTTGGCGATCCCGATTGCCGTCATAAGGTATCATAGTCCGCCCTTGCTCTCCCTGTGTGTATTTGTTGGGGACAGCTAACCACGTAAGGAGATGGCGGTTCAAGGGCGCCAAAAGAACGCGTGTCTGCATTGAGGACAACGCATCGCCGAATAGGTTGCGCCCCGGCTCTAGGCTTTCCAGGCTCCAATTTCCTTCAAAGACTGAAGGGTTCCCGGATCGAGCCAGTCGGCCAGTGCCTCGTCGGCAGTGTTCTGTGCGCTGGGGGCCAGCGGGGTTTCGGGAGCGCTGCGGCTGAACCGCGGCGCGGGGGCAGGTTGGATGACACCGTCGAGCTCAATGAAAGACTTCCGAGCGGCCAGGTGAGGATCGGCGAACGCTTCTTCCAGGGAATTAATTATCGTCGCGCAGCAGTCCGTGCCGTCGAATACGGCCCGCCATGCCTCGGCAGATCGGAA
>JAJYAH010000851.1 GCA_021779635.1 Pseudomonadota bacterium
TGCGGTTGGAGAACAGCGGCTCAAACTCGCCCATTTCGTGCTTCAGCGGCACGTTGGGATAAAATCGCCGTATTAATTCCGCAGTGGGCAGATTGCTGGAGCAGTCATTTTGGCCTGCGTTGAAGATCTGGAACCCGAGCCCGTCCTTCTCGATCCCGAGCCGGATAATCTCGCCGAGGTCGCGGGCGTCAATGTAACTCCAGGTGATCCGTTTACGGCCGGCCGGATCAGCGAAGAACTTAGGAAAGTTCGCGTACTCATGGGGCTCGATCACATTGCCGATACGTAGCGCATAAATATCGATCCCGTAGCGCTGAGCGAACGCCTGCGCCGTGCGCTCATTGCAGATCTTCGACAGCGCGTATGAGTCCATCGGGTCAACCGGATAGTCTTCGTCGAGCGGCAGGTATTTTGGGTCGCGCGGCTCGTTGGCGAAGACGAGTCCGTAGGTGGTCTCCGACGAGGCAACGACGATCTTAGGAATGCCGAGCTTCGCCGCCGCTTCGATGACGTTGTATGTGCCCATCGTGTTGATACGGAACACCTCGTTGTCGGGCACGATCATGATGCGCGGAATGGCCGCGAAATGCACCACCGCGTCGATCTTTGGCGCCCGCAGGTCCGGAGCGAACTCGTGCAGTTCTAGTGTGCTGGAAAAAGCGTTGAAAACCTGCCCACTGTCGGTGATGTCGGTGATCAGCGTGCGGACATGCGGGTTGTCGAGCGGCTTGGTATCGATGTTAAGCACTTGATAGCCGTGGTCCAGCAGATGCTGCACGGCGTATTTGCCGGCCTTGCCGCTGCCGCCGGTGAAGATGACACGCTTGGTCACGCTAGGTTCTCCTGTCTGGTCGATAAATGCGACATGGGGCGCCAACGGTGCCTCGGCCGGTAACAGTTTGCATAATGCGTTCCTGCGAGGCGTCGCTGCGCGGTAAAACGCAGTTGATCCGGGCTTCCTTGACAACAGCGACGAGGTCGCTGATCGCCAGGACTTCCGGTAGATCCGACGGGATCATGATGATGCCGATGTCATCGCGGGCCAGACGCGCCAGCACCGCGCCCTCGGCAATACGACCGGTGAACCGCAGAGGCGATGACTCCTCCAGATGCGTCGGGCTAGCGTTTTCCCGTACTGTCAAGCGGAGCACCACCCCCGGCTTTTGCACCGGCGAGGTGGGGTGGCTTGCTGGCCAAAGATGAATGCACCGGCTGATGCATGGTGATGCCGCTGATTATCGAGGATGTGGGACGATCTTCCGTATGTGCATCAAACGTAGGCTCTCTTGGAAAATCCGCGACGTTCCGGACGCTTGTGCCCCATGGGCGGCAGCCGTCGATCTGTCCAGCGAGGCACGGCCGTAAGTCCCTATCCACACGCAATCGAACAGAGACCCTGGCGCGAACGATGACGAAACCGGTCTGGCAACCCTTGCGCCAGGATCCCTCGGAGAGAACAATGTGCCTTGAACCAATAAAACAGCGGTCACGCTGACAACGGGGAGGATGCCATGGACCTCAAATTACACGACAAGCATGCAATTGCGACGGGCGGCGGTCGGGACAGACCACCTCTCCGGCGAGCTGGCCGCGGGACGGCGCTGAGACTGGCTCGGTGAACACTGCGATACCTTGCGAGCAACAGGAGGCGGCATGACGACGATCGAGACGGCAAGTTTGCTGGACCAGGAGACCCTCGACGCTTTACGGGAAGGCGTTGCCGGCGTGCTGGCGGAGCAGAGCGGCAGTTCGGCCGTGCATGCGTTCATCGACGGCAAAAATTCGCTCGATCGCGAATTGTGGGGCAAGGCCGCGTCCCTCGGCTGGCTCGGTGTCGGCATTCCAGAGCAGTATGGCGGGCTCGGTTTGGGCTGCCATGGCCTCGCCATCCTGCATAACGAACTTGGTCGGGAGGCGGCGCCCGGGCCCTATATTTCTACGACCTCGGCCGCGCAGGCGATTGTCGAATGTGGCTCCGAAGCGGTCCGCACCGCGTGGCTGCCGCGCATCGCGTCCGGTGAGATCGGCGCGGCCGTCCCGGCTGTCCCGGCTGGGATGGGCCTGACATGGTCTGGCGCGGGCGTGTCGGGTGCATTGCGTTGCTTGGGCGGCCGTGACGCCACGTTTGCTCTCGCGCCCGCGGGCGATGCATGGGTCATCGTCGAACTGGCCGATGCTGACGTAAGCGCGGTGCCGATTTGGGACCGGACGCGGGATTTGATCGATATTCGCCTCTTGGATGCGAAACCCTCCGCTATTCTGAGGGATCCCGAGGGCGTCAGCAATTCGCTGCACCGAGCCATGGCATTGGCAACGGCGGCGGACAGCCGCGGCGGGGCGCGTTCCATCACGGAGCGGACCATCGCCTATATGAAGACGCGGGAGCAGTTCGGGCAGCCAATCGCCGGGTTTCAGGCGCTGAAGCATCGGGCCGCCGACCTCGCCACGAAGCTGGCGGTGATGGATGAGATGGTAGCCCACGCCGTTCACAAGACCGCCGCGGAGGATCCGGATGCGGATGTTTGGGTTTCGCTCGCCAAGGCCGAAGCAACCGAGACCTTTGTCTTCGTTGCCACCGACTGCGTGCAACTGCACGGTGGCGTTGGTTTCACCTGGGACTACGATCCGCAGGTTTTCCTCAAGCGCGCACGATTGAACGAAGTGCTGGTCATGGCGAATTCCGCTCTGCGCGATCGGGCCGCCGCTGGACTTGCTGCTATGACACGCGCCGGACATTCAGCGCTGGAGTTGGGACTATGACAATTCTCGATGCTCAACACGACTTGCCGGCGTTCCGGCGGGAAATCCGCGCATGGTTGGCCGAGGTGGTGCCGGCTGATTGGAAGGCCCGCATGGTTCGGGCCTCGAATGAGGAATACATCGCCTTCCAACGCTGGTGGATGGCGGAGCGCGGCAAGGTCGGCCTTGCTGTTCCTCACTGGCCGGTGGAGTACGGTGGCGCCGGGCTGACGTTACGGCACCTGATCGTCATCGCCGATGAGATGGCGCAGGCGGACGCACCGCAGGCGCGCTTGTTCATTATCTCGCTGATTCATCTTCCCGGCACGCTGTTCCCGCACGGGACGGAGGCGCAGAAGCGGCGGTATCTGGCCGGCGTCGCAAAAGGCGATGTGTGGTGCCAGGGATTTTCGGAGCCGAACTCGGGATCGGATCTTGCATCGTTACGCACCCGAGCGGTTCGGGATGGCGATCACTACGTGATCAACGGGCAGAAGATATGGTCGTCCAAT
>JAJYAH010000102.1 GCA_021779635.1 Pseudomonadota bacterium
GTCGCTTCGGCTTCCTTGACCGGCATCGACCAGTCGCCGGTGAAGATCACCTGGGTGGTGGCCTTCGGGTTGGCGAGTTTGGCGCCGAGCGTGAAGGCATTGATGTTGCGCAGTACCTGGGGGATCGGCTTGGCGGCGACAAAGCCGAGCTTGTTGCTCTTGGTGGAATAGCCGGCCACGATGCCGGAGATATATTGTGCTTCGTCGATATAGCCGAAATAGCTGCCGGCGTTCTTCGGGTCCTTGTCGGTCCATAGTCCACCGCAATGTTCGAAATGCAGCTTTGGAAACTTAGCCGCCATCTTGATCATGTGCGGATTGTAATATCCGAACGAGGTCGGGAAGATCAGCGTGGCGCCGTCGAGATTGATCATGGATTCGATCGTCTTCTCGACCGCGTCGGTTTCCGGAACCTTTTCTTCCTCGACGACCTTGACGCCCGGCATTTTCTTCACGGCGGCGGCCCCCTGGGCATGGGCCTGGTTGTATCCATAGTCGTCGCGCGATCCGACATAGATAAAGCCGATGGTGGTGTCCGCCGCCGCGGCGGAACGCGCGCCAAGTGCTGTTCCGAGCGTTAGCGCGGCGCTTCCCTGCAACAGATGTCGTCTTGAAATCCTGCCAAAATCCATTGGTTGCTCCTTGGCGGGCTGACCGCCGCTGATTTTGCGGCTTCGCCGGACCGGCAAAGCCCGGAGCTTCCATCGCAAGCTTCGTGCCATAGCCTATTTCAAGGTCAAATTCATGTAACTATTTGATAAAAATGATATTTTATGCAATCGCCTCCGGTTCAAAAGTTGGGCATGCAGTCATGATGACTAAAATTTCATCATTATTTACCGATTGTATGCAATTGAGTTGGGCAGCCTGGGAGGGAGCCGCAGCGCTTCTGGCACGCGCAACAGCGTACTCGCGCGCCGCGCCGCGGCGGGACCAATTTGGCCGATGAACTCCGCGTCTATTCGGCGGCGGCAACCGGGGCGCGTTCGAGCGCCTGATCGTGCCCGAGTGCCAGCACGATTCCTACCGCCATGATGCCGAGCGCGGCCAGCAACAACAACCCGCCAGCATAGCTGCCGGTCTCGTCCTTGATCCAGCCCATCGCAAACGGGCCGGCGAATCCGGCGAGGTTGCCGATCGAATTGATGACAGCGATCCCGGCTGCCGCACTTGCGCCGGAGAGGAAGGCGGTGGGCAACGTCCAGAACACCGGCAGGCTGGCGAAGATACCAAAGCCGGCCACGCAGAACGCAATCATTTTCAGCAGGGGGTCATCGAGCGCGGTGGAGGCGGCGATGCCGGCTGCTGCAATCAATAGCGGAAAGGCCGCATGGAACCGCCGTTCGGCCTTGCGGTCCGAGCGTCGGCCCCACCACACCATGGCGATCACCCCGACGACATAAGGCGTGGCCGCGACGACCGTGGTGAGAAAGGTGGTAAGGCCAAAAGCCTTGACGATCTGCGGCAGAAAGAAACTCAAGCCGTAATTCATCGCCACCGCGCCGAAATAGACCAGGCTCAGCCCCAGCACGCGCGGATTCAGCAGCGACTCCATGACGGAGTAGTCATGCACCGCCTGGCGCTGACGCTCTTCAAGCGTCAGTCGCTCGGCAAGCCAGGCCCTCTCGTCCGGCGCGAGCCAGTTCGCCTCGGCAGGCCGATCGGTAAGATAGAAGAAGACCACCCCGGCGAGAATGATCGCAGGTACGGCCTCGATGACGAACAGCCATTGCCAGCCGGCGAGCCCGATGCCGCCATGCAAATAGAGCAGCAAGCCGGAGATCGGCCCGCCGATCACGGTGGAGAGCGGGATGGCGGCCATGAAGTAGCCGACGATGCGCGCGCGATATTCCGCCGGGAACCACAGGGTCAGATAGAAGATGATGCCGGGAAAGAAGCCGGCTTCGGCCGCGCCGAGCAGCACCCGAACCAGATAGAAGCTGTGTTCGTTGCCGAGCCCGGTGACGCGGGCGATGGCAGGGATGAACGCCATCGCGCCGGACAGGATGCCCCAGCTCAGCATGATGCGTGCAATCCATTTGCGCGCGCCGAATTTTTCCAGCAGCAGGTTGGACGGCACCTCGAAGATGAAATAGGCGATGAAGAAGACGCCTGCGCCGAAGCCGAACGCGGTCTGCGACAGCCCGAGGTCATGGTTCATCGTAAGCGCCGCGAAGCCGACATTGACCCGGTCCAGATACGCGACGAAATAACAGATGATCAGGAACGGAACGAGCCGCATCGAGACTTTGGCGATGGTACGGGTTTCGACGGTGTCCATGTAATTACGATCCAACGGTTTCTTCCACCAGCCGACAGGTGAGCGGCTTCGAGCGGGCGCAGCCTTTCACATTTCACCGCGCAAATGAACTGAACTCCATTGTGCAGTGCGCTAGCGACCGTGCGCGAGTTCAACGCCCAGGTTCCCGGTGCCGGCCTCACGTTTTGCGGATGTCGCCAATTCCCGGTTTGACAGGTCGTCTCATCAAGTGAAGGTTCCGCAGCCGGCCGGCAGATTCTTCCGATCGGAGTCGTCAAGTTCAGAATTGTACTGACACGGTCGCAAAATCGGTCTTTGATGGTAGAGGGCAGGCAGGCAGGAGGCTGAGATGAACGACCTCGTTCGCTACCGCGCCATGGAATCGCTGTGCCGGCAGAGTGCGGTGTTTCGCCCGCTGGAGAGTTGGCGGCTGCTTGCGGAAGCAGAGATGTGGCACCACAAGGCGCAGGAGGAAATCGCCTCGCGCTTTATGGAATGCAATCGCACCCCGCCGGCCGGTGCGGTCGCTCGTGCAGCGTCTCGTTCTCTTGCAGGCGATGAAAGCCGGTTGTTGGCGGGTTGAACCGTTCGAACGACACAGAACAATCCGGCCAACTGCAAGAAAAAAGCCCCGCATTTGCGGGGCTTTCCTTTTGGCAACTGATTGACGTGTACGCAGGGCGCGCGGGCCGGCAGGCTCAATCTCTTGCCCGAGAATTCGGGTTTGAGCGGTCGGCCGAAACCCAGTCAACCCGCCAGCTCCGAATACCGCGTGGTCGGGCTCTCGGCCTCGATCGGCTTTTCCCCGGCAAGGACCTTGGGTTTGCGTAGCCAGACATAGATCTGGGCCGCGATCAGCAGCACGCAGACCGCGAGAAAGAAAGCACTGATCGGACGCTCGACAAAGGTCATGAGGTCACCGCGGGAGATCAGCAGGCTGCGCCGGAAATTCTCCTCGAAGCGCGGTCCCAGCACGAAGCCGAGCAGGATCGGCGCAGGGTGAAAATCAAGACGCAGCAGGACGTAGCCCGCCACGCCTATGAGCAGGGTTTCACCGATGATCCCAGGGCGGTGCCGGCGATCAGGATGCCTAGAAACGCCAGCACGACACCCAACATGACCGGCATGAATCCCGGCCCCATTTTGGCAAGGCTGCCCACCTTGTAGCCGCTGCCGGTCACGGCCGCGCCCACTCCAAGCAGGAGCATCAAGCCGCCGGCATAGTAGTCGCGCTTCAGCTTAAATCTCTCCCGCAACGGCGCATCTCTGCAATGGCTGTTGGCGTGGAGCCTAACTGCAGCGGACGGGGCCTGTCGGGATTGATGCCCCAATCCGGAATCGGCTGCAACCGCCTCGATCAGGGTGACGCCGTCCCTGTTTCCCGCTTCGGACGCGGTGTCGTGTCGACTGCGGCGATCACGCTGAATTCACGATAAACCGGCAATCTCGATCTTGCGGCCGGTTGGCAAGGATCATTGCCAGGGATCGACGAAGTATTGAGGCACAAATGACTGCGGTAATCTATAATTTTGAGCGTTCCCGCGAGAGCGGACCCATTGACGAAACGGAACGGCTTTTCTCGGCTCTAGGACGGTACACCAGCGCGGAACTTCTCGAACTGCTCTATGTCGGGGAGGAGCCGGGTTTTTTTGAAATGATGCGCGGGCTGTTTGGGCTCTCCGACGAGAACAGGTTGATACTGCAAAATTTCCTTGCAGCTATGCCCCCGCAGTCGATGACGGTGACGATCGATCCGGCAGGAAGATGCATTCTTGCTCCCAAGAATCCTCCAGCCAAGGATATTCCAGCCAGGAATTTTCGTCCGACATAAAAGCCCTGATAACAGGAATGCGACCCGGATCATGCAGCGCCCCTGGAAGCCGCGCGGCATTTGATAGAGGTACCGAGATGGGGGTCAGCCGCTGGCGCGCATAACGAGCCTTTCGCGCTGCACCGATTCGGAAATGAACTCGCCGATCCAGCCGCAACGCCTGGCCTCGATGTGCCATGCCATGGCTTCCAGCGAGGACGGCGCCGGGTCGGGAATGTCCTTGCGGACTTCCCTGCCGTCCAGCCAACCGCAACTGTGGGAATAGCGGGTCTTGCAGACAAGGTTGATCGTCTCGCGCTGCTGCAGCAATGCGTAGCCGTCGGCGGGAAAGAAAGTGCCGGCAAGCTCGATTGGAATCGGCAACTGGCGCACGAGCAGAAAAGTGCTGGCGGCTTCCCTCTCTGATTCCGAGACCAGCACGCCGAACAGACTATGGATCGGGGCAATGGTGTCGGGCGCTACGGCTCCGCCGGATCCCAATATGGCGCCGGCCGTCGCGATCGACAGGTATTCGCCGTCGGGACCCCAGCGGCAGGCGATCAACCACTCGCGGCTGCGGCTGCGGATGAGGGTTGGCTTTGCGTAGTCCGACCGGGCAATATCGGCTGTCATGGCGACGACAAAGGCTTTGGCGAGCATATGTTTCTCCGGGGATGGACGTCCTCATGCGCCAGACTGTGCGCGACAGGCGTGAGACCATCGTGAACAGGCGGAGGCCCGATGCTAAATCTGTTCGCGCGTGCCGCTTCATCGTTGCTCTGCGATAACCCGGAAGACGCCGGCGACCCCGATGCCCGGCTGCTTTTGGAGGCGCTTGGCTACGCCGAGTTTTCGGCCGGTACCGGCAAATCCGGCCCCGAGACCCACCACCGTGCCCAGTTGTTGATGGTGGCGTCCCGGTTCGTGCGAGTTTTCGAATTGGCCGCGCCTGAGGCTCCCGGTCTGGTCTGCTTTGGCGCCGAAATCGATCCGGCGATGGCGGATCCCTTGCATGCCGGCAGTCCTGCAGTCAGCGTTTCCGGCGTAGGTCTTTCGCTGCAGGAAGCGTTTCAGGGATGTATCGGCGAGGGCATCGAGTATCTGTCCCAGTTGCAGACCGGGGACGATGTGCTGGAATTGCCCGGTCCCAACGATCCGGCTGCCGGGCGGGGTCCGGGGACACGGGAGTTCCTCGCCGCGTTCGAGGCCTACCGCCTGCGTCCGGATGCCGAACTTTCATGGCACCGCGCCACCCGGCTTACCGATCGTTGCGAGGTCTTGCTGCCGGCAGACCTGTGCCTGCGCCGGCCGCTGAACCAGCGAGAGATCAGGCCGCCGTTCCCGCTGAGTACCGGATCGGCCGCCGGCACGTCCTGGGACAGGGCGGCGTTGCACGGGCTGCTGGAAGTGATCGAACGGGACGCGGCCAGCCTTTGGTGGTGGGGCGGCAACCGCGGTCGAGCGATCCCGCCCCAGCATGAGGCCCACATCATGGCCCAGGCGCGGCTGGCACGGCTGCGGCAAAATACTTCGGGGCGGCGGAGCTGGTTGCTCGATATAACGACGGATATCGGCGTGCCCAGCGTTGCAGCGGTCTCCTGTACGGCGGATGGCTTTGGCTTTGCCTTTGGGCTGGCCGCGCGGCCGACACTCACGGGCGCGGCCTGCGCCGCGGTTCTGGAAATGTGCCAGGGCGAACTGGCCTATGCCGTGGTTGAAGCGAAGTGCCGAGAGCGCGGGGAAGCCGCGCTCAACGAGCGAGACCGGGTTCATCGGCGCCGGGCCACATTGATCAACGCGGATCGATGCCTGCTGCTGCAACCGGTGGCGGAGCCATCGGAGCATCTCGCCATCGACACGACCGACGCAAACTCCGTGCTGCAGCTCATCGCGAAACGTCTTGGGCGATTCGGCATCGAGACCTTTACTCTCGACCTCACGCGTGCGCACCTTGCCATTCCGGCGGCACGCGTCATCACGCCTGGTCTCCAACTTGAGCCTTCCGAGATCGTGATGCCGCGGCTTGCCGACATGATGGCGCGAACCGGCGGCGGCGCAATCTATACCGGTGGGGTCGCTTTGATATAGATTGTCCGGACCAAACCCCGATTGGTATCTGCGGATGCAAGAGGCTGTGGGCGTTCAAAGGTTGGCTGTAGGCGAGTCCGCGACCGCGCCGGCAAGCGCCGCGCGCCTTTCGGTGTCGTTGGTGGGGCGGCTTGCCATCAGATTCGATGGCCGGTTGATCGAACTTCGAACCCAGAAGGCCGGCGCCGTTCTCAGCTATCTTGCGCTCACCGAGGCGAAACACGAAAGCCGCGAACGGCTGGTCGGTTTGTTGTGGAGCCGGTCGGATGAAGAAAAGGCACGCGCCTCGTTGCGTCAGGTCGTTCGCGAACTTCGTGCCGCCTTTGAGGATGCAGGGTATCGCGGGTTTGTCGCCGGCAGGCTCGCGATCCATCTCGATCCCGAGCAGGTCGACGTCGACGTCGAAAGCGTCATCCGGACGGCGGAGAGCGGCAGCGTGCATTCGCTCCTCCTCAATACGCCGCAGCTCGACGAGCGGATCCTCGAAGGTATGGACGATCTCGATCCTTCATTTCGGGTCTGGGTGCTGGCCAAGCGTCAGACGATCCATGACAGGCTGATGCGAAGCCTCGATGCCGGTCTGGTGGGAAACGATGTCGCCGCCGGTGTCAAAAAGGAGATGGCGACGGCTATCGTCAATCTCGATCCCACCCACGAAGAGGGGTGCTGCCATCTGATGCGGGTGCATGCCGAAGAAGGCGATGTCGCGGGAGCCCTCCGCATCTACAAGGCGCTCTGGAATTTGCTGGACCGCGATTACGGCATGGAGCCGTCGCCCGTCACCGAAGAACTTGTTGCAAGAATCAAACTCGGGGCTTTCGAACAGCCGCTCGCGCCCGGACCGGCCGAACGGGTATTGAGGGAGACCAAGGGAAGCATCGACCGGGCCGTCCCGCGGGCTGCGGCGGCTAAAGCGCCCGCCAAGACCTGCCTCGTGCTGCGGCCGTTTGCAATGCACGGCATCGACAGCGATCACACCTATCTCGTTCGGGGTTTCCATCAACATCTGGCGGCCTCGCTTGTCCGCTTCCGCGAATGGAGCGTGGTCGATCGGGCTCCCGCCGCTGTTATGCCTCCGGCGCCGGATTCGACGGCGCAATATTGTATCGAAACCACCGCCTATCAGGCCGGTGCTGAAATCAACATCGTGATGGTGCTGAGAGACGATACGACCGGCATTTATGTCTGGAGCGAAAGCTTTCGCCTCGGCCTCGGCAACTGGTTCGAAGCGCAGCAGCGCATCATCCGGCGGATCGCGACCTCGCTGAATGTGCAGTTATCGGCCGAACGGCTGATGCGGCTCGCGGGCGAGCCTGACGTGTCGCTGGATGTTCACGACCGCTGGCTTCGCGGGCAGAATCTGATAGCGAAATTCGACTCGGAGAGCTGGCAGCGGGCCGTCGCTATCTTTCGCGATGCCATCCGTGAAAACCCGGCGTTCTCGCCCTGCTACAGCAGTCTTGTGCAGATGAACAACATCGAACAATTCGTTCATCCGGGCGTCCTCCGTGATCGCGGTAAGGCGAAAGCGACGCTTGAGCTTGCGAAGAAAGCCGTTCAACTGGATCCGGTCGATTCGAGGGCGCATCTGTGCTGTGGCTGGTCTTATGTGATGGCGTTCCGGGAGGCCGATGCGGAGCCGCACATGGAGCTCGCCTGCGAACTGAACGATAACGACCCGTGGACCTTGCTGTCCTGTGCGCATTATTGCGCTTTCTGCGGATCAATCGAGCAAGCCCGGCTGCGGGCCGAGCAGTCGCTGGCTCTTTCGCCGGCGCCCTCACATCTCGAATGGGCCTACCATGGCGCCATCCGCTTCCTCTGCGGCGACTATGCCGGCGCGCTGGCGGCTTGCGAGCGTGCGCATGGTGCCACGCTTCTCGTGCCTGCGTGGCGGGCGGCGGCGCTATTCCGCCTTGGGCAGCCGGTCCTGGCGCGGGAAGAAGCTCAGCGATTTCTCAACGGGATCCGATCGTTCTGGGTTGCATCGTCCGCGCCAACCGACGAGGCCGTGACATGTTGGGCCCTGCAGGTGCATCCCATCAGCATACGTTCGCGGTGGGAAACCCTGCGCGATAGTCTGCGTGGCGCAGGGCTTCCGGTCGAGGGTATTGCCCAACTGTCCTAATTGCACAATTTCAGGCGCAGTAGCTGATCGTATAGTCACCGATGCGTTCGGCGTGGACCCGGAATTTCTCGTCTTCCGGGATCACCGGATCGATGCCGTTGAACAGACGCTTGTAGAACGGCGGGATCGGATACGTTGCGCCCGGCTGACTGAGCCGTTCCTCGGAATCCTCGATCGCAAACTTCGGCGGCAATCGCACCACGATCGTATCCATTTCCTGTGCCACGAACTTGATCTGCGTGAAGCGCTCCGGCACCGTCATGAACACCTGGGCCTTGGCGAGCTGCTCCTTGAATTCGTCGACAGTTTCCGGGAGCGGATACTCGTTGTCATCCCCAAGATAGTTCTTGCCGGTTGACCAGGTCTTCACCAGGTTGCCCCAACGCTCATGGTTCGTCACTACCATTCTTTCGATCGCCATCGTTCAGTCCTCCGGGTTGCGTGAGGCGGAATGACCCGACTCACAAAAATGCGGGCACGGCCTGCTTCAGGTCACCGATCTCTGCGGTGAACTCGACCAGTTGATCCATGCGTTCAATTTCAGGCACTTCTGCAAAGACATTTGTCGGAAAATATTCAGCGGAAATTTCAGCGAGCGCGTCGGCAAGCGAATCCGCGCGCTGGCCGGCCGGAATCGCGTGATGTTCGAGAGCACCGAAGATCACTTCCGACACGATGATCGAGCCCAGCGGCCCAAGGCACAGGCCCTCGGCCTGCGGCTGCCGCATCGCCTCGAACAATATGAAAAATGGCAGCGGCGGATCGCTGGCAAGCGTCTCGACGTCTTCTGCGGTCAGTCCGCCGTAGACCGGTTCGCAAACCAGCCACTCGCGGAGCTGATCGACCCGGTAGGAACGGTCGGCCAGCAGCCGCGACATGTTGACAAGGTGCGGCCGCCGGACCGCAATCTCGGCAATCAGCGCATCAACCGACCATAGTCCGGCGAGCGCTGCACCCAGAAGGTCGCGATAGAGCAGGCCGACGCGGTTGGTCTGGTCGAAGGCGGGAAATATCTGGTCATTGCCCAGCCCGTCGCTGAGAAACGGACCAATGCGCCGGCTGAAATTCGGCCTCGACCCCTTGATCTCGAAGAAGCGCGACCATCGCACGATCCATGTCGCATCGAGCGGCATGTTGACGGGATCGTTCGCCGAGGTCTTTTCCAGGGTCTTGTTAAGATCGTGGGTGGAAAGATCGTTGATCACGTATTCTGGCCGGACCATCGCGTGGCCGAAACGGAACGCGCCGTGGGAGAATTCGAGCGGGACCTGCCAGCCGTCGCGCGCCCCCATGCCGAACACGGGTCGATCGATGAAGTCCGGGGTCGGACGGGAATAGGCCGCATAGATCGCCGGATGCATCACCCGCCGCATCAAGTCCTTGCGAATAACGTTGTGATAGATCACCGTCAGTGCTTCACGCGCGCACAGAAACCGCCTGTAGGCGGCGCCGAGGTTGGCGTTGATCCCGGTGGCGGGCTCGCCGCGGCGAACAATGTCGACCAGGCCGTTGTGCAGCAGCGCAAACAGTGCCGTCAGCTGCGACATGATGGCGTGATCGTCGTTGCGCGGATCGGCAACCAGCGCTTCGGTAAGGGCCACGCGATGCCCCGCGATGCTGCGATCGATCCCCGTGACATTCTCGGCCGGGGTTCGCGCGATATCGCGGAATGGACAGCCGGGCTCAACGCCTTTCTCATCCCAGCGCATCCGACCAAGCCGCAGCTTGGTGCGGCGCTCGTCGTTTGGCGCATCCAGCGCATAGACGAAAGGCGAGCCGACTGGACCGTTCCCGAAAAGCGTTTCGAGCTTGAGGGCTGAGCGACGCGCATTGGCGGTGTCGGCATTAAGCTCGCCGGCAATCGAAAGCGGTATGGCCGAGTGAACCAGATCATGTGCCGCAAATTGCAGCAGGTAAGTGTATCCCGAGGGGATATGGGGGTTTTCCCAGCGTTCGATCGTGCTGTCGGAGTGGGTGGGCCAATCCAGTTCGGCATCCATCCGCCGGGACAGCCGGTTCATCAGCCCACGAACTTTCGGCAGATGTTCCGGGGCGTCAAGCGGGTCCAGCCCATAAGCCTTGAACCGCTGCGACGGATTCGGCGCACCGAGGAAATGCCGAAACCCGGAAGGCGCCCCGTGACGATGAACGGGACAGTTCACCGGCGCAGCTTGCCAAATCCCGCGGGCAGATGCCTCAGATCCTTTCCGCACGAAAGTCTCTCCCTGCTGTGCGCACGCGAGACTGGCGGGCGCGTCGTGAAATTATCGTGATCTGGGACTGCCTAACGTGGCGCCATATTCCCGAGGCTGTGTACAACCTGGTCGGGGAGTTTGTTGATGCGCTGCGCATCGATTGCGCCGGCGACTTGCATCTGGAGCAGAACCGGCGAGGCCGGCGAGAGCGCTGCGGCATGGTTGATCATCCGTCACCGGCGGCTTTCACCCTGGCGGGGCCCAAGAGGTCGTGCCGATCAAGTTTCGCTTCGTGAGCAGATTTGGCGTGCGGTTTCGCTTGCCCGATGCGCAAGCGCGGTTAGAATGACGGAAGGCAGCGTAAGAAGGCTATCGCTTTAAGAAGACGATCACTTGGAGAGAAACGATATGACAAGAACATCCCGACCGCCTGCTCTTTGGTCACTGGGCAGGCTGCTCGGAGCGACTGCGTTCGGCCTGCTAGCGACGGCCTCGGGTCAGGCCCTGGCCGCGGACCCGATCAAGATCGGCGTCATTGCAGAGGCTCAGGCCATTGCCGGTGCGTCGATCCCGCAGGCGGCCCAGATGGCCGCCGACGAGATCAATGCGAAGGGCGGGGTCGATGGACGCCAGATCGAAATCGTCACGTACGACAACCATAGCTCTTCGGCGGATTCGGTTCGCGCATTCCAGCGCGCGGTCAATGAGGACAAGGTCAACGTCGTCATCGCAAGCTATATCAGCGAAGTTGTGCTGGCGCTCGAACCCTGGGCGGCGCGCCTGAAGACACCCTTCATTACCCCGGGTGCTGCATCCAACGAGATCAGCAAGAGCGTTCATAGCGATTACGACAAGAACAAATATACCTTCCACGGCTATCTGACCTCGGCTGCGCTGGCGCTGTCGGTCTGCGACGCCGCCAAGGACTTGCTGGTGGACCAGAAGCACATGACGACCGCCGTCATCATGAGCGAGGACGCCGCCTGGACCAAGCCGCTCGACGTCGGGTACGAGGAATGCCTGCCCAAAATCGGGTTGAAGGTGCTGGACCACATCCGTTTCTCGCCCGACACCACCGACTTCACGCCGATCTTCAACAAGATTGAAGGCTCCAAGCCGGACGTCATCATCACCGGCATTTCGCATGTCGGCGTGCAGCCGACGGTGCAGTGGAAGAATCAGCAGGTTCCGATCCCGATGCTCGGCATCGCCTCGCAGGCGACCAATGAAACCTTCGGCAAGGACACCAATAACGCCTCCGACGGCGTGCTCTATCAGGGCGTCTCCGGTCCCGGCGTCGCGGTAACGCCGAAGTCGATTCCATTCGCCGAGGGCTTCAAGGCGAAGTTCGGCAATTATCCCTCTTATGCCGGCTATACCGCGTATGACGAGGTCTATTACATCGCCGACGCGGTCAAGCGCGCCGCGTCGACCGATGCGGACAAGATGGTCGAGGCGCTGGAAAAAACCGACTGGGAAGGCACCATCGGACGCACGCAGTTCTACGGCAAGGACGATCAGTTCACCCATTCGATCAAGTACGGCAAGGGTCTGATCACGGGCCTGATGCTGCAGTGGCAGGATGGCAAGCAGATCAGCGTCTGGCCGAAGGAAGTCGCCAAAGGTCCGTTGAAGTTCCCAAGCTTCATCAAGGTCACGTCGAACTGATGCCTCCATGATCACGGTCCCGGGTTGACCCGGGAGCATTTTCGCGTTTGCAGTTTCCCAGAGTGAGGCAGCGGTGCTGCCGCGGCCATCATCAATGCTTGCCTTACAGATCCTGATCGACGGTTTTGCCATCAGCGCGTTGTACGCTCTGGGTGCAACCGGCTTCACGCTGATTTTCGGCGTCTCCGGCGTGCTCAATCTTTCGCACGGCGCCATCATGGTGCTGGCGGCCGTGGCGGCATGGGCCGCCGCGAGCGTGCTGCATATGGACACCTATGCCGGCGCGCTGATCGGGGTCGCGGTCGCGCTGGTCGGCGCGCTCGTCACCTATTTTGCGGTGGTGCAGCCGATACAGAAATCGACGCGCATCCCCAATGAGGAGAAGGAGATTTTCGTTCTCACCGGCACCTTGCTTTGGGGAATCATGATTCAGGAGCTGATCGCCTATTTCTTTACCAACAATGCCAAGACCGTGCTTCCGATTGTCGAAGGCGTTGTCGACATCCTCGGCGTACGCACGCCGAAGAACGAGATCTTTACCGCCTTGGTCTGCTGTCTGGTGATTGGCCTGCTCTGGCTCCTGGTGAACCGCACCCGGACCGGCAAGGCGGTGCTGGCGGCGTCGATGAATCCGCGCGGCGTCACGCTGCTCGGGCTTGAGCTCACCAACATCTATGTCGTGGTCTGGGCGATCTATGGCATCCTGGCCGGCATCGCCGGCGTGCTGCTCGGCATGTTTCTCGGCGTCAGCTCCTACAGCGTCGGGCCGCTCACCGCGAGCGCGTTCTCGATCGTGGTGCTGGGTGGCCTCGGCAGCGTTTCCGGCTCTCTAATCGCGGCATTCGTCGTCGGCTACCTCGAAACTCTCACCGCCTATCTGGGCTCGCCTGCGTACCGGACCATTCCGGCATTGCTGCTGCTGGTCGTGGTGATGTACATCCGGCCGCAGGGCCTGCTCGGGAGGCGATGAGCATGTCCGACTTCTTCAAGTCCAGGCTGTTCTGGATCGCGCTCGGCATCGTCATCATCGCCTCGACGCTGCCGCTCTATGTCTCCGACTATATTCTCGGCCTGCTCACGGTCGCCTATTATTTCGGCGTATTCGCGATGGCGTGGGATCTGCTGTTCGGCTTCGCCGGCGAGGTGAATTTCGGCCCGACCTTCCTGATCGGGGTCGGCGCCTACACCGCCGGCATTCTCAACAATCAATATGGCTGGTCGGTGTATCTGTGCATCGTGCTCGGCGCATTGGCGTCGGTGATCGCCGGATTTGTGCTGGCGCTTCCGGCCTTGCGGGTGCGCGGGCCCTATTTCGGACTGACCACGCTGGTCGCCGTGCTGATGTTGCAGAACTTCATCGTGGTGTTCGCCGATCTCACCGGCGGCGAAATCGGCCTGACGATCCCCGACGTGATTACGATCAACGCCGGCGCCAATTACTGGATCGCGCTTTGCTTCATGACCATCAGTGCGGCGATTCTGTACG
>JAJYAH010000852.1 GCA_021779635.1 Pseudomonadota bacterium
ACCTGCCCCGTGATCGTCGTCCCCTGACCAAGAATTGGGGAGGCAATTGGCGCTCGCGCCAATTATTCCTCCTTCTTTTATGACTGGGAGACGCTAGGTCAGCGATTTTGAAGCACGCATGCCCATGTGAAGGGCGACAAGCTCGACGCGGGTACGCTGTCCAGCCTGTACGTGGCCGGCTACGTGCCGGAAATCTGGATGCCGGACGCTGCTACAGAGCGGATGCGCAGGCTGGTCGTCCGGCGCTACCAAGTCGCGCGAGATCGGACCCGGATCAAGAATGAGGCGTTATTCGGCACCGGCTCCGACGCTCGATCGGCGTCCACAAACTCAGCTTGCCGAATCACATCTTGGCCGGCCGGCCTACGAAGCTACTCGTGGCGACGTCGTACTTCCACGTCCCATGATGAACGCCGGAATAATCGCGAGAAAGAACACGATGGCGACGACATAGAAGCCGTCCTGATAGGCGAACAGCCGCGCTTTCGGTACGAGAACCGTCTCCAGGTACGCCATACTGCCGGGGTTGACGCCTGTCGGCAGTCGGTTGCCGAACGGGTTGCCCCAATGGGAGAAGATCATGCCGAGGCGGGTCAAGGCCTCGATCGCGGCGGAATTGGCCGGTGTGAGAGCTTGGGCGAGCGCGTCGCCATGAAAAATCGTGCGACGATCGATAAGCACTGACAAAAGGTTGACGCCGAATGCTCCGCCCAGCTGGCGAACGAAATTAAGACTGCCGGAGCCCTGTACAAGTCGATCATGCGGCAGAGCGCGCAACGCACCAGCATTGAGCGCGGGAAGCATCACACCGAGGCCGACCCGACCCAACATGACCAGTAGGGCAAGGGTCCAAAACGGCGTATCAATGTCGACGTTGCCGGAGAACCAGCAGGCAAGTCCAAAGAGCGCCAATCCCGTCATGATCGGAATGTGAGGTGGCAAGCGGTCGCTCAGCCAGCCAGCGATGGGAAAGACGAGGGCAAGAATGAAGCCCGCCGGCATCAGCAAAAGCCCCGAGCGGGTCGGCGTGTAACCTTGCACCGATTGGACAAACAGCGGCACGATATAGGTAGAACCATAGATGCCGGCTCCCAGCGCGAAGGCAACGACGCAGCCGGCTGAAAAGCGCCCGACGGCAAAAACACGCAAGCTGAGCAGCGGATGCGGTGTAAACAGCTCGAAGCCGATGAAGGCAACCGTAGCGACAACCGCAATCGCAAACATGGCAAGAACGAAATCCGAGGCCCATCCTTCGCGTTGTCCGTTGGACAGGCCGGTGAGTACGGTGACCAAAGCAAGCACAAGGAGCGCAAAACCGACAGCGTCGAATTTCTGGCGTGGCCTTGCCGTGGAGGTCTCGAGTCCCGGGAGGATGAGGGAGGCCGTGGCCATACCGGCGATACAGAACGGCACCACGACGAGAAACACGCCGCGCCAATCATATTGGTCGACCAGAATGCCTCCCGCGGTTGGACCGAGGGCTGGCGCGAGCACGATACCGACGCCATAAATTCCCATGGCCTTTCCGCGCTGCTCGAGTGGAAAGACTTGCGACATGACCACCATCGCCAAAGGTTGAATGATCCCCGAGGCGCCGCCTTGCAGAACGCGAGCCAAAATCACTTCCGCACCGTTGTTGCTTATAGCGCCCAGAATGCAGCCGGCAATGAATATCGTCAGCGCGCCGATGAAGGTGCTACGAAGTCCGAAGCGCTCTAGGGTCCATGCGGTCATCAGCATCGTCGCCGTCATGGCCGCGAGAAACCCGGTCGAAAGCCATTGGATCTGATCCTGGCCGAGGCCGAAGGCGCCCATGATGTCCCCCATCGCAACATTGACAATGGTCGCAGTCGTCGTAGTCGCGATGGTGCCGAGCATCACGGTCGCAGTGGCGAACCAGCGGTAAGATGGACCGAACCGCTCGGCCTGGACCTCAATGGGAGACATCGATGGCGACCTCCACCATGAGTCCCGGTTTGAGGCGCGGGTCGTGCCGGTCCAGCGCGATGCGCACCGGCACGCGTTGCGTGATCTTTGTGAAATTGCCGGACGGGTTGGGGTTCGGCAGAAGAGCGAACTGGTTCGTCGCGGCATTGCCGACACGCAACACACGACCATGCAGGGCAAGGCCGGGATAGGCATCCACCGCAACCTCGACGGGCTGGCCGACGGCAACGCTTCCGACCTCTGTCTCCTTGATCTCGGCCTCGACCCAGACATTGTCGGGGTCGTGGACCATCATCACCCACTGACCGGCCTGCACGAAGTTGCCGACATCGGCCAGTGTCTTGTCCACCACGCCGTCGACCGGCGAGACAAGGCGACGATCGGATATTTCCTGCCGGAGCTGGTCGACCTGCGCGGCCAGCGTCTGGCGTTGCTGGCGCTGCACATCGATCTGCCGATCGAGAACCTGAAGCTGGCCGCGCTGGGCCTGCGCGCTCGCAAGCGCGGCTCTATGCGATTGGAGTTGTGCCTCGGCTTGCCGCCGATCGTCCTGCCGCAGGAGGAGCGTGGACTGCGCCTCGTCCCAGGTCTTCTTAGGCGTATTCCCTGACTTCAGTAATTCATCCGCTCGATGGAAGTTAGTATCGGCGAGCTCGAGCTGGTGTTGCGCGCTCGCGACCGCCGCTTCCATCGCAACGATCTGGGCCTGCGCATCGTCCACCGCCGCCTTCGTCGTCTGGTCCGTCGTGTCGCGCTGGGCGATGGACTGCCGTATCTGAGCATCCGCAGCGGCGAGGCTGGCTTCCAATGCCGCCAACCTCAGACGTGCATCGCGATCATCGATCTGCGCCAGAACCTGCTCTTTCTTGACCGGATCACCTTCGATGACCGGACGCGCAACCAGCCAGCCGTCCAGGCGGCTGGCGATGGTGACAACTTCCCCCGCCACTCGCGCATCATTCTCCGAAACATGGATGGCGCGCCAGCGCAGCCACTGAACACCATAGGTTCCGCTGACGATGATAAGCAGAAGAACAAGTCCTGCAATAATGCGATTGCGATGAGACTTTCGGGGTACTGGCGGTGCGACGGCGGAGCCGAGTGGTTCAAGGCGCTCGTCCGGCGCGGCAGGAGTCGCATCTGCGACATGGACGTTCATGCTGCTGCCCTGTTTGCTGTGGAAAGCGCGTTGCAGACCTGTTCAAGAATCTCAAAGACCTTGGCGATGTCGTCATCTGAAACATGCGCAAGGGCACGTTCGCGAACCTGACGGCTGATCCCTTCGACGCGCTCGACGGTCG
>JAJYAH010000853.1 GCA_021779635.1 Pseudomonadota bacterium
ACCCAGAGGGTGAGGTAGCGTTCAAAGATACTCATGCCGTCATCCCGGCTTTAGTACGCAACTTGATGGAAGCCTTGGTTTTGCTTGAGGGGCGGGGTGTGGCGAGGCCCTTCACGACGCCCGTGCTTATTCCGGCACGACCACCGCAACAATCCTGCAACAGAAAGAGCGTGATCGCCTGAAACACCGGCAGGTTTGCCCTGTAGATAATGGAGCGGCTTCGGCGCTCAGCGGTTACCAGATCGGCGCGCGACAAAATCGAAAGATGGGCCGACAAGGTGTTCTGGGGAACGCCTAGCCGCCGGGCGAGTTCGCCCGCTGCGAGGCCTTCGGGTTCGCGCTTGACCAGTTCTTGGAATGCCTCGAAACGCGTGATTTGTGCCAAGGCGCCCATAGCAACGATCGCTTGATCTTTATCCATAAATCTAAAATTCTAGATATAAGGACGCGTGTCAATCTCTGTTTTTTGTTATTCGAATAATCTAGAATTACCGTTTGACTGGCATCTATCAAGGTGCCATGATCGCCGCATGAAACTGGATGACGCCGCATCACATCTTGAAGCCCTGGGCAATCCGACCCGGCTCAAGATCTACCGTGCCCTCGTTCGAGCCGGCGATGCGGGGCTGCCCGTTGGCCGCCTGCAGGATAAGCTGAAGATCGCGCCGTCAACCCTTTCGCACCACATCAAGACTTTGGTAACCGCGGGTCTCATCAGTCAGGTGCGGGAAGCGACGACGCTGACATGCCATGCCAACTATGACGTCATGCGAGGTTTGGTGGATTTCCTGGTCGCCGAATGTTGCGCCGACGCTGCCGAATGCAAGGACGCCGGCGTCGCCGCCTGAGGTTCTCAGGCTTCAAAATTCGATATTTCTAGTTTGATAGGAGAGGCGACATGGCACAAGCGAAAACCGTCGCCATCATCGGCGGAGGCCCGGTCGGACTCGCGGCAGCCTCGCATGCGCTCGAATCCGGTCTCACGCCGATCGTTCTGGAGGCGGGCCCCGCCATAGGCCATGCGATGCGGCAGTGGAGCCACGTGCAGCTGTTCTCACCGTGGGAATATAATGTCGATAAGGCCGCCGAACGCCTGCTGGCCCCGACCGGATGGAATTCGCCGGAGCCCACGCATTACCCGACCGGCGGCGAGTTACTGACCCAGTATCTTGAACCGCTGGCCCGCACCGCCCTGAAGGATCACATCCGTACCTCAAGCCGTGTCACTGATATCAGCCGGGTGGGTTTCGACAAGCTCAAGACCAGAGGACGCGCCGACGCACCGTTCGAGCTTCGCTACCAAAACGGACAAGGTCCTAAAAGTATTCGCGCCGACGCGGTGATCGATGCGTCCGGCACCTGGTTCTCGCCGAATCCGGGCGGAGCCAATGGTCTTCCTGCGTTCGGCGAGAGGGAAAACGCGGCCCATATCGCCTACGGCATGCCGGACGTGCTGGGAAAGGATCGCACCCGCTATGCCGGCAAGATGACCGCCGTGCTTGGCGCCGGGCATTCCGCGGCCGGCACCCTGATCGAGCTCACGCACCTGAAATCGCAGGCACCGGGCACCGAGGTCGTTTGGCTCTTGCGCGGCGATAATCCTGCCAAGGCCTTTGGTGGCGGCGCGAACGACAAGCTCGCAGCCCGCGGCGAATTGGGGCTGGCGTTGGCCGCCTTGGTGGATGCGGGGAAAATCAGAGTAAAGACCGGCTTTTCGCTAAACGGCATCGACCGTGCCGGCGAGCGCCTTAGACTTTTGACCGGCGGGTGCTGTGGCCGAAGCCTGGCGGCCGATGAACTGATCGTCGCGACCGGGTTTCGCTCGGATCTCGGTTTCTTGCGTGAACTGCGTATCCAGCTTGACCCCGCGATCGAATGCCCGGTCGCGCTTGCGCCCTTGATCGACCCGAATGAGCATAGCTGCGGCACGGTGCGGCCCCATGGCGCGGCGGCACTTGCCCAGGACGAGCCCGGCTTCTATTTCGCCGGCATGAAGTCGTACGGACGCGCGCCAACCTTTCTCATGATCACCGGTTATGAGCAGGTACGGTCCATTGTCGCCGAGATTGCCGGCGATCACGAGGCCGCAGCGCGTGTCGAACTCGTCTTGCCCGAGACCGGCGTGTGCAGCCGCGGCACTGCACCCGGTGGAACGGAGTGCTGTGGCGGCCCCGCGCCAGCAGCGGCCGATGCCTGTTGTGCCGCCGATGCCGATGCCAAGCTCGAAGGCAAGACGGGATGCGGATGCGGATAGCACCGGCCATGGCGTCGCGGTGACGCCAGAACCAACAAGCGAGCGCCGCCAGCTTCCCCTTCGGATCAACGTTCTGTGGGCGATCGCCGTTAGCGCGGATTGACGGTCGGGGTGACGACGGACAGCAGGTCCTCCATCGTCTGATCGGTGATGATGTCTAAGTCAGGAATTGGCCCACGTAGATGGCTCGGATATCGGGTGAAGTGTATCTTATGCACCCGCTTAGGAACCTTATTCCGTCCGACGTAGCTTGATCATGATTCAGTTCGTAAATGACGGCGAGTATGCTTGAGGAATGACACTCACGCAGAATCAAGCGGCTGTCGCTGCCTTTGCTCTGACCGCGGGCACCGCGCGAAAGGCGATCGCAAGCCTGTTCCAGGCGTTGATGGTTCCGATCAGGACGGTCAGGTTCACGGCCTCGGATTCGGCGAAGTGCTTGCGGAGCTCGGCATAGACGTCGTCCGGCGCATGTGTCTCAGAAATCAATGTCACAGCCTCCGTCCAGGCCAGCGCCGCACGTTCACGATCGGTATAGAGTGGCGCCTCGCGCCAGGCATTCAGGAGATAAAGCCGCTGCTCAGTTTCGCCGCGCTTGCGCGCATCCTGGGTGTGCATGTTGATGCAGAAGGCGCAGCCGTTGATCTGGGATGCGCGGGTCTTGACCAGTTCGATCAGGGACTGCTCGAGACCCGATGATTGAATTTGAGTTTCGAGCGCAACGAGCGCTTTGACGGTGTCGGGAGCAGCTTGCTGGAAGTTCATGCGGGGTTTCATGGTCGTTCTCCGTGGTTAAAGGGGATTGATGGTTAGTGGGCGCCGCCCGCGTCGAGACGGTCGGGCTTGGTAAGCATCAGCGCCGCGGCCAGGGCGATGATCTGTGAGATGCCGAGCAGATAAAAGGTGTCACTGAAGCCGAGGATGAAGGCCTGCTTCTGGATGACCTTGCCGATCGCGACATAGGCATGGTGAAGGGCATCGGCGC
>JAJYAH010000854.1 GCA_021779635.1 Pseudomonadota bacterium
CGATCTCGCGAGTTTGCGCTGGAGCAAACTGCTCCCCTTCCGCGCCGGAGGCAGGTAATGTATTTCCATGATGGACTTTGCGCTCGCCCCCCAAACCCTTGCCGCAATGGAGCTTTTCCAGGGGCTCGCGGTCTCGGCGCTTGAGACGATTGCCGCCCGTACGCGGGTGCGGCGGCTATCGAAGGACTTGCGCATCTTCAGCCAGGGCGATGAAGAGGTCCGCGCGCATGCCGTGATCGAGGGTGGCGTGCGCATCACTCAATCCGGCAGCGACGGCGCCCAAGTCGTCATCCGCTTCATCGGACCCGGCGAAATGTTCGGGACCGTTTCGCTATTCACCGACGGGCGCTATCCCGCCGACGCGATTACGTTGGCCGAAACCCTGGAGGCGAGCTGGAGCGAGGCTGAACTGCTCGACCTGATCCACCGTCACCCGCAGATCGGCGTCAACGTCATCCGCATCATCGGGCGGCGCCTGCAGGAGGTGCAGGAGCGAGTGCGCGAGCTCGCGACCCAACGTGCGGAACGGCGCGTGGCTCATGCGCTGCTGCGGCTGGCGCACCAGGCCGGCCATAGTACGATTGACGGGACGGCGATCGAGTTTCCTCTACGGCGCAAGGATGTGGCGGATATCTCCGGCACGACGCTCCATACTGCCAGCCGCATCCTGACAAGCTGGGAAAAGGCAGGCTTCCTAACGACGCGCGACCGACGCCTGACGATCCGTCATCCATCGGAGATTCTAAGAATCTCGGAGGAAGCGTCCGACTGACATCGCGCCGTAAGCAGGGTTGCGCTGGCGCAAACCTTCGCGCCGGTTCGCGCCATATTGTTGAACCGTGCGGCGGCGGTGTCTGTTCGCGACGCCAGTGCGGTCTCGGTGGAACCGCGACGGAGAAGAATCCACCAGCGAACGAGGTGTATGGTGGCCACAGCGGCGCCCCTTTCGATGAGCAAGCCTCCGGCCAGCTTATGGTCCTTGGCTTTTCGGCCATTCTTCCTGGCGGCGGCAATCTGGGCGGCGCTGGCGCTCGCTTTATGGATCGTCGTCTTCATGACCGGCGGCATATTGCCAAGCCGCTTCGATCCGCTTTCCTGGCATATCCACGCCATGCTGTTCGGCTTCGTGCCAGCGGCGATTGCCGGCTTCATGCTGACCGCGATTCCCAACTGGACCGGCCGCCCGCCGATCCAAGGCGGGCGGCTGATTGCGCTGGTCCTGCTCTGGCTGCTCGGTCGCATCGCCTGCCTCGTGTCGGCAACAATGCCGCTCTGGATGGCCGCCGCAGCCGATCTGGCCTTTCCCGTCATGCTCTGTGCCGTCGCGACGCGCGAGATCGTCGCGGCGCGAAACTGGCGCAACCTGATCATGCCGGTCCCGATTGCCGTGCTCGCTATCGCAAACCTGCTTATGTATCTTGAACTCGCGGGGTACGACCTGCGGGCGGGTCTCGGATGGCGCCTCGGAATCGTCGCCATCATCGCGCTCATTTCGGCGATTGGCGGCCGCATCATTCCGGCCTTCACCCGCAACTGGCTGGTGAAGCGCGGCGTCACCGTGCTTCCCGCCGCGCGTGACGTGATCGACCGTCTCGCACTTGCGGTCCTCCATACCGGTCTTCTCGGCTGGGCAATTTTTCCCACCTCGAAGCCGGTCGGCGCGATCCTAGTAGCGGGTGCCGTGCTCAATCTCTGGCGGCTCTGCCGTTGGCGTGGCTTCGCGACCATCGCCGAGCCACTGCTCGCGATCCTGCACGTGGGATATGCCTGGGTGATTTTGGGAGCCGCGTTTCTCGGCGCCAGCCTGCTGACGAACATAGTGCCGGAAGCAGCGGCGATCCACGCATTCACAGCCGGGGCCATCGGCACGATGGTGCTCGCCGTCATGACGCGCGTGGCGCGCGGACACACCGGCCGCGCGCTCGAAGCCGACCGAGTCACGACGCTAATCTATGCAATGATCACGGTTGCGGGTCTCTCGAGAATCGCGGCCGCGTTTGCAGTCTCATACGCTGTGCCCGTGCTCGATCTCTCAGCTTTGCTATGGGTGATGAGTTTCCTACTGTTCGCCGCCATCTACGGGCCAATGTTGGTTTCGCCGCGCATCAGCTGACATCCGCACCCGCCGCAAGTTCAGCATCCTGCCAGCACACGATTACCGTGATCAGCTTCCGTACCCACACGCTGCGGCGCGAGGGTCAGGCTTCGTTACCATGCTATAGTGCCTTCCCCGACATGTGACCGATGCGCTGACGCCAACTCGACATGCGCTTCCGTGTCGCCCCCTTGCAGCATCTCCCACATCATTCCATCAGCTTCATGAGGTGCGTCGTCGGACGAAACAGGAACTCAGCCGTGAACCGTCTACGTGTCCTCATGGTGGATTGTCCTCTTCATCAAATCCACCTACCAGGCTGTCTCAGAAACCGGGACCACCTCAGCCCTTGGAGCGGCCGTGAGGCGAATTCAAGTCGGGGTTCGCCCGATGGAAAGTTCTACCAAATTGGTGACCCGTCCGAGCTCAGCCTCGAGCTCGTATCGCAGACCTTCGGGACGGTAGTCGACGCTGACATGGATGCAGAATCCATGTGCGACGTCATTGAGGATCGTGTGGCCGAAGCCTTGTCGCGTCGGTTGCTTCGGCGGCGGTCCTCCGGACTCCTCCCAGACGAACCTCAGATGTTCGCCATCTTGGTGGCCGGAAACCGCAATGACACCCTCCGGAGCCGACAGGGCGCCATGCTTGACTGCGTTCGTTGTCAACTCGTGAACGATGAGCGCGAAATCCTGGGCCGCGGTCTGGGAAAGCATGACGTCGCACCCCTCGATAGTCGCGCGGTCTGCGAACGGAGCGAGTTCTCCCTTGACGATGCTGGCGAGCGGCGCGGTGGTGGTCGCCAGGAACAGGTCGTGGGTGCGAGCCAGCGCTTGAATGGTGGCTAGGTATTGTTTGCGCGCCTGAGCGACGGTCCGGTCGTCGGTCATCGTTCGCATAGCGATCGCCTGGACGACGGCGAGCAGATTGCGACCGCGATGGCGAACCTCGTCCATCAATACCTGCTGGCGCCGCTCGATGGCCTTGCGCTCGCTGATGTTGTGGGCGATGCCCATGATGTAGGCGCGGCCGGAGTCGTTGTTCTGCCAGACCAGGGCGCCGGTTTTGGCATCCAGCGCGTAAACGTGCGTGCCCATCTCGTCGCGCATGCCGGCGGCGAAATAGGCCACGCCATCATGGACG
>JAJYAH010000855.1 GCA_021779635.1 Pseudomonadota bacterium
CCGATCTGATAGCCGGCATTTCCCGGCGCGTCCGCGAGGCCGGAATTCCAATCAGTATCTTTTCGGACGTGAAGGGCAATCCGACTGAATCAAACCTGGATGCCGGTGTCGCCGCCTTCAAGGCGGCCGGCCATGATGGCGTTGTTGCCGTGGGAGGGGGATCGGCGCTGGACGTGGGCAAGTGCGTGGCCTTCATGGTGGCGCAGTCCCGGCCGGTGTGGGACTTCGAGGATGTTGGCGACTGGTGGACGCGGGCCAATACGGATGGAATAGCCCCGATTATCGCCGTGCCGACGACGGCCGGAACAGGTTCCGAGGTTGGCCGCGCAGGCGTAATTACCCGCGAAGACACCCACGAGAAGAAGATCATCTTCCATCCCCTGATGTTGCCCAAGATTGCCATAGAAGATCCCGAACTGGCCGTCGGACTTCCGCCGTTCCTCACGATGGCGACCGGAATGGACGCGCTCGCCCATTGCTTTGAGGCCTATTGCGTGCAGGCGTTTCACCCGCTCGCCGATGGCGTGGCGCTCGAAGGAATCAAGATCATCGACACTTATCTGCCTCGTGCGGTCGAGAATGGCCGGGATCTCGAGGCCCGCGCGTATATGTTTGCGGCGGCTTCGATGGGGGCGACGGCGTTTCAGAAGGGGCTGGGGGCGATCCATTCGATCTCCCATCCCGTCGGGGCGCGGTACGACACCCATCACGGTCTTACCAACGGCGTGGTTTTTCCTTACGTTCTCGCCTGCAACAGAACGGCGATCGCCGACAAGATTCCGCACGTCGCCCGCGCGCTCGATCTGCCGGGGCGCGATTTCGACGCGGTTCTTTCCTGGATTCTGGCGTTCCGGAAAAAGCTCGGCGTGCCGCACACGCTCGCGGAGCTTGGTGTCAAGGAAGCCGATGCCGCGACCATCGCGGCCGATGCGGTGAAGGATCCCACCGCGTCAGCCAATCCGCGGCAATTGACAGAGGTGGAATTCAAGCAACTGACGCTTGCCGCCATCCGCGGCGATCTGGGAGGCTAGGCCGTGCTGCGGCTGCTGGTTGTCGAGGGCAACACACCGGCCGGTCGCCGCCGTATTGCCGAATCTGCGGGCGCGACGCCGGCGGAGAGCTACGCTGCCGTGCTGCGCACGATCGCCCCAGAGGCGATCGTCGACATCTGCACGCCGGCGGACGGCGACGGGACAACTCCCCAACCGCTGGAATCCTATGGCGGCGTAGCGATCACCGGGTCGTCGCTGAATATCTACCAGCGCGACATCGCATCGTTGCGGCAGATCGATTTTGTTCGCGAGGTCTTTGCGCGCGGCATTCCGATGTTCGGCTCGTGCTGGGGCTTGCAGCTTGCGACCGTGGCCGCGGGCGGGGAGGTTGGATTGAACCCGGCGGGAAGGGAGGTCGCTTTCGCGCGCAAGATTGCGCTGACTTCTGCCGGCTGCGATCATCCCATGCATGCGACGCGCGACGCCGTGTTCGATGCGCCGGCTATTCATAGCGATATCGTGACCCGGCTTCCGCAAGGCGCGATCGTCACCGCGCGTAATGCGATGAGCGAGATTCAGGCGGCAGAAATACGGCTTGGCCGCGGCGTGTTCTGGGGCGTCCAGTACCACCCCGAATATGGGCTGCACGACATCGCTGCTGTGATCAGGCGATATGGAGAGATCCTGGTGACCGAAGGCTTTTTCGCTGACATCGCCGAACTCGACCGTTATGCGTCGGATCTGTCGACGCTCGCGGCAAATCAGCAACGCCGCGACATCGCCTGGCGGCTTGGGTTCGGCGACGACATCATGAAGGAAAGCGTGCGGCAGACCGAGTTGTCGAACTGGATCGCGTCGCTGGTGCGGACGTGATCGAATTGCACGATCTCATCGCAGCCTTTGCGGCGATCGGAGCGACCGAAGACGGCGGTGTCTGCCGGCTGACGGCGACGCCATCCGACAAGGCGGCACGCGATCTTTTGCTGCGCGAGATCGGCAATCGCGGACTGCTTCCAAGGATCGACTCGATCGGAAACATGTTCGGTGTTGCGGTACTGGCGTCTGAATCGAAGGATGTCGTAATCGCCGGCTCTCATCTCGACTCCCAGCCGACAGGCGGCCGCTATGACGGCTGTTACGGGGTGCTGGCGGGACTGCTCGCGGTGCAGGCGGTGCGGGATCGTGCCGGTGCCAATCCGGGCCAGGCGCGCCGCAACCTTGCGGTTGCGAACTGGACCAATGAGGAGGGCGCGCGTTTTCAGCCCAGTCTGACCGGCAGCGCGGTATTCGCCGGGAGCTTGCCGCTGGAACAGGCTTATGCCTGCGAGGACGGTGACGGCGTCACGCTTGGCGATGCTCTCGCCGCGATCGGCTATCGGGGTGCGTCTCCGCTGGAATTCGAGCCGGTGCGCTATGTCGAGCTTCATGTGGAGCAGGGCGACCGGTTGGAACGTGCGGCGGCAGATATCGCGGCGGTCTCGGGAGCCTGGATGACCCGGAAGATGTCGGTCGTATTCGACGGCGAGGTCGCGCACACCGGTCCGACGCCGATGGCCAATCGCCGCGATGCCCTGCGCGGTGCGGCGCGTGCCATCGAAGCGCTTTACAGCGAAATCGAGCGCGCGAACGCGGGCGCCCATGCCGCCGCCGCCCGCATCAGTGTTTTTCCGAACTCGCCCAATGTGGTCGCAGGCCGGGTTCGGGTTTGGTTCGAGGTCCGGCACGAGGATGAAGCGGTGGTGGATGCGATCAGCAGTAGGTTTCTGGCGCGGATCGCGAAGGAAGCGGGGGCAATTGGCGTCCAGATCTCGATCGTCGTCGACGAACGAAGAGCTGCACCCACGCTCGACCCGCCCGGCTTCGATATGGTTCGCAGCGTCGCCAGTGATCTCGGGATGAAGGTGTTGGCGCTCAAGACCGTTACGGGTCATGACGCCTTGGCGATCCAGAAGCGGATTCCATCGTCCTTGATTTTTGTCCCAAGTCAGGGCGGACTGAGCCACAATCCGCGTGAGTTCACTGCGCCCGAGGCCCTCGACAAGGGCTATGATGTTCTGGTGGAAACGTTGTGGCGCATGGTCACGGCGGAAGGCTGACCCGCGCAGCGGTCGGAGAGGGCCGTCGTTCTGGCGCCATGTGATCGGTCGATCGCCTCGGTCAGCGAATGCTGCCGTCATAGAACAAAGCTGAATATGAGCGGTGGCTCGGTTGAAACGGCGGCGAGAGAGCGTTGCACCATCACCG
>JAJYAH010000856.1 GCA_021779635.1 Pseudomonadota bacterium
CATCGAATGGAACTGGTTGAGCGATTGATCACATCAGGCGTAAAGTTTGGCACCTTTGTCAGCCCGCACGCCCTCGTGGCCCCGACCGCCAAAATCGGCAGCGGGGTCCAGGTTTTCGCGAATGTTGTCATTTCGGCAAATGCTCAGTTGGGCGATCATGTGATAGTGAACTTCGGCACGGTGGTGCATCACGACGTAACGGTTGGATCGTTTTGCTTTATCGCCGCAAATTCGACAATCGCAGGCAACGTTGAAATTGGCTCACGGGTTTGGCTCGGCGTTGGATGCGTGATTCGCAACGGTCGACGAGGGGCCCCGATGAGAATTGGCGATGGCGCGTTTGTCGGCGCCTCTGCGTGCGTTATATCAGACGTCGAACCGGGCCTGACGGTCATCGGAGTTCCCGCAAGACCGCGGAGCAGTCATGGCAAATAATCCGATCTATGTAGCTCGGCCAATTGTGCCCAAGGTCGAGGACTTCCTGACCTATGTGCAGCCAACGTTGGACAATCGCCGACTCTCGAACGGAGGGCCGAATTGCCACAATCTTGAACTGAGGCTATCGGAGCTCTTCAGGACCCGCTACGTGAGTTTGACGTCCAACGGCACGATCGCAATCGAAATTGCAGCCAAGGCTCTAAAATTCCGCAGCCGCATCATAACGACCCCATTTACGTTCGCTGCAACCGTAGGCGCCCTGATTTGGATCGGTCTAGACCCTGTTCTAGTCGATGTCGAAGAAGACTATCTTACCATTGACCCAAATGCTGTGAAGCAAGCTCTCGATGAGAACGTCGGCGGCATCCTGGGAGTTCACGTTTACGGATGTCCCTGCGATGTAGATGCGTTGGGCGCACTCGCACGGGACGCGACAATACCGATCGTCTATGATGGAGCTCATGTATTTGACGCTACCTTGAACGGTCGAGCAATTGTTGGTTATGGCGACGCAACAACCATGAGCTTCCATGCAACAAAGCAATTCAACACCGGCGAAGGCGGCGCGATCGTAACCAACTCACACGAGACGCATTCCAGGATTGGCCTTTTGAAGAATTTTGGGATCGAATCGGAAGATATTATTTCCGAACTCGGTATTAACGGAAAGATGAGCGAGCTAAACGCAGCATTCGGGCTCGCCAATCTCAATGCACTGTTCGAAGAGCGTACCAGACGAACCGAAGTTGCGGCGATTTATTCCGATCGGCTCGTCGAACATCCAAAAATCAAAATCGTCCCTCAGCGGCCCGGCACGCTCGGCGCCCCAAGCTATTTTGCCGTGAGATTGCCTGTGGAAAATGGTGTTCGGCTTCGCGACAAGGCGTATCTGACGCTCAGGGACCTTGGAATTTTTACTCGCAAATATTTTTATCCTTTGCTGTGTGATGTACGCGCTTACACGACACATATGTCGCAGCAGGAATTCAATCTGCCGAATGCGCGGCGCGCCGCCCAGGAGGTGCTAACCCTTCCACTACACGGCGGCGTGACAAACGAGACTGCGGCTTATATCGCCGAGGCTCTGAAGGATTCAATCGATGCCTAAGCCCCATTGTTGCCCCCAAATGCGACAAGGGCATCGCTTGGAACGATCCCGCCCTCGGGCTAGGCTGGACCGCAGCCGAGTGGATGATGAACCTGTCGGAAAGGGTCCGCCGGGAGGCTGGGCGTTTCGCGTCAGTTAATAGGGGGAAGCGACATGCGCGTGCTCGTTACCGGCGGTGCCGGCTTCATCGGATCCGCTGTCTGCCGGCATTTCATTTCCGAGCTTGGACACGACGTCGTCGTCGTCGACAAGCTGACCTACGCTGGCAATCTGGCTTCGCTCGCCCCGATAGCATCCGACCCGCGTTACGCGTTCGAACGGCGCGATATTTGCGATGCCGAGGCGATCAGATACATCTTCGCCAAATATCGGCCTGACGCGGTCGTTCACCTGGCCGCCGAGAGCCACGTGGACCGATCGATTTCCGGTTCCGACGTATTCCTGAAAACCAACGTCGTGGGTACCTTCAATCTGCTCGAAGCTGCCCGCTCCTATCTTGCATCTTCACTAAGGGCCAAGGCTGCGGACTTTCGCTTCGTCCATGTTTCGACGGACGAGGTTTACGGCTCTCTCAGCGACACCGGGCTTTTTACTGAGGAAACGGCCTACGATCCGAGTTCGCCCTACTCGGCCACCAAGGCTGCTTCGGATCATCTGGCGAAGGCTTGGCATCGCACCTATGGCTTGCCGGTGATCGTATCAAATTGCTCCAACAATTACGGTCCCTACCATTTCCCGGAAAAATTGATCCCGCTGATCGTTCTCAACGCACTCGATCAGAAACCGCTGCCCGTTTATGGGGATGGTTCGAACGTGCGAGATTGGCTGTATGTCGAAGATCACGCACGCGCGCTCGGCATCATTCTCAGCAAAGGCAAGCCAGGGCATACCTACAACATCGGTGGGCGTAACGAACGCAAGAATATCGATGTCGTTCGCCAGATTTGTTCCTGGATGGATCGGCTGCGCCCCACCGACCGTTCCCATCACGAGCTTATTCGCTTCGTCGCCGATCGTCCGGGCCACGACCAGCGCTATGCGATCGATGCCAGCAAGCTGGAGAGCGAACTAGGATGGCGGGCTCACGAAACTTTTGAGACCGGAATTGAAAAAACCGTTCGTTGGTATCTCGATCGCGCCGATTGGTGGATGCCGCTGCGTGAGCGCGTCTACGGCGGTGAACGCCTTGGCTTGGTAGGCGCGTGAAGCATGGTCTTGATCTACTCTTGTTGAGGAAAAAATAGTGAAAGGCATCATTCTCGCCGGCGGCACCGGCAGCCGCCTCTACCCACTGACATTGGTGACTTCGAAGCAACTGCTGCCGGTCTACGACAAACCGATGATCTATTATCCGCTAACTACCCTTATGCTTGCCGGCATTCGAGAGGTTCTCATCATTTCGACCCCTCATGACCTTCCATTGTTTCAATCGCTGCTGGGAGACGGAAGCCAGTGGAGAATGTCACTCTCGTAGGCTCCACAGCCCAAGCCGGAAGGTCTGGCGCAAGCATTCATCATCGGTGCAAAATTTGTCGAGGGCAGCCGTTCTGCCCTGATCCTGGGTGATAACATTTTTTTCGGACATACGTTCACGACGGTGCTCGCCAGGGCGCGTGAAAGGACCACCGGCGCAACAGTCTTCGCATACCGTGTCTCGGATCCCGAGCGGTACGGCGTGGTATCCTTCGAC
>JAJYAH010000103.1 GCA_021779635.1 Pseudomonadota bacterium
ACAATCTGCTTGCGCGCGGCGGACGCGGCCGGACCATCCCCTACCACGCCGGCAAGGCGGCGCGCCTCGAGTTCGAGCCGCTCGATGCGCTGGAAGAAATAAAACGAACGCAGCGCTGAAGCCGCGCGCATCGCCGCATAGAGCAGCACCAGAATCGCAACCACCGCGCGTTGCTGGTATTTCTCCATGAAGTTCAGGCTGAAATAGGCGAGCGTCAGGAAGACAAAGTTCGACAGGAACCGGTAGGCGTAACCCAGAAATCTCATGCGTGTGCTCCGATCGATGACCGGCCCGGCATTCCTGATCGAACCCGATCCGAAGGAGTCCGGCCGGCAGATCGGTATCGCAAGCCCGTTTCCCTACGTCTGTCGATGTACGCCGATGTTGTTACAACAAGGCAACGCGTGCCCTGTTCGTGATCGAATGCCGGTTTCAGCCTGCCGGATGCGGCAACGATCATCGCGTGCTCACGTCCGGCCTTTGAGCCGGCAAATCATCATTGCAGGGCTTGGTGCGCTCGGAGGGACTCGAACCCCCACGATTTTACTCACTGCCACCTCAAGGCAGCGCGTCTACCAATTCCGCCACGAGCGCTTGGAAGACCAGCACGGGATTTGCGCCGCACCGGATCGACGGCGCCGATGTAACAAATCAATGATGTAGGGACAAGGCCTGCCGACGTGGCGTTTCAGGTGCGGGCAAACCTGGAATCGGCTTACCGGGTGCCGGGCAGCCGCGGCAGCATTTGCTTGACTTCGACCGCGATACGGTTGCGATCGACAAGCACCACGCCGCTGGCGATCGGCAGGTTATTGGCGAGGATCTTGACCTCGTCCGCCTCGGTAGCGTCCAGTTCGATGATGGCGCCACGGCTCAGGCGCATCACCTGATGAACCGGCATCGAAGTGGTCCCGAGGACCACCATGAGATCGACGGTGACTTTATCGAGGGTTGGCACTGGGGAAGCGACCCATACTTACGCTGCAAAATTGCTGTTTCCAGATCATCACGTTATGGTTATCTAATGGTTAACGCCCGCCAAAACCTCGATTTGACCAGGTTTGCCCGGCCTGCCGGCGCCGGCGGCGTGGAATGGCGGGTCTCCAAAACGCCGGTACCGTACCTCGAGGCCGTCGCGGCGATGGAAGCACGGGTTGCGGCCATTGCGGCGCAGCAGGCGTCCGAACTGGTCTGGCTGCTGGAACACCCGCCGCTCTACACCTCCGGGACCAGCGGCAAGCCCGGCGACCTGCTCGACGCCCGCTTCCCGGTGTTTGCCACAGGACGGGGCGGACAGCTGACCTATCACGGCCCCGGGCAGCGGGTGGTCTATCTGATGCTCGACCTGAAACAGCGGTGCCGCGACGTGCGGGCCTATGTGGCCGGCCTCGAGGAATGGATCATCCGGGCGCTGGCGGCGCTCGAGACGAAGGGCGAACGCCGCGAGGATCGCGTCGGGGTGTGGGTGGCGCGGCCGGACAAGGGCGCAGGCTTTGAAGACAAGATTGCTGCCATCGGCGTGCGGATGCGGCGCTGGGTCTCGTTCCACGGCATCGCCGTCAATGTGGCGCCCGATCTGACGCATTTCGCCTCAATCGTACCCTGCGGCGTGGCCGACCCGCGCTACGGCGTTACCAGTCTCGCCGATCTCGGCCATCCCGCAACCATGGCGGATGTCGATATTGCGCTCCGGCGGGCATTCGAGGAGGTGTTTGGCTCCCAGGCATCCCTGCCGGAAGCAACGATCTGAAATCCGGTTCGCGCGTTCTCTTCCAGGTGTTCGTGCGTTGCCAGGCCGGCTGCATTATGGTTCGGCAGAGCAGCCCCTGCGGCGGCATCAATCCGATAAAGGCAACGCACCATGGCTGAAATCGTCAATCTCGGCTCGCTCCAGCTCAGGTTCCTGCAAAGCAAGGACGACACCGCCGGCAGCCTCGATATGTTCGAGATGACGCTGCAGCCGAACGCGCGGATGCCGATACCGCATTATCACGAGAGCTGGGACGAGACGATTTACGGCCTTGCCGGCATCACGACCTGGCGGGTCGATGGCAAGGATATCGACGTGGCTGCAGGCGAAACCGTCTTCATCAAGCGCGGCGTGGTGCACGGCTTTACCAATCGAACGCCGGAGCCGGTGACATGTCTCTGCACGCTCAGTCCGGGCGTGATCGGTCCGCAGTACTTCAGGGATATGGCAATCTTGCTGGCCGGCGGTGCGCCCGATCCGACGAAGATGAAGCAAACGATGTTGCGCTATGGGTTGATACCCGCGCCATAAATGGACTAGATCGTCGGGAGCACCGAGAACCGCTCGCCCGCATATCGCAGATTGAGCGCGTTGGAATCGGCGGCTTCATCCTGAATCGCTTCGACACGGGCCGCTACCGGGCCGCGTCGGCATAACGCGATCATGTTCGACACGGTGTCCGCGGGTCCGGCAAACAGCGCCTCGACGCTGCCATCCCGGCGGTTACGCACCCAGCCCTCCAGGTGGTGCACCCTCGCCTGGTGCTCGACCCAGGCGCGATAACCGACGCCCTGCACCCGGCCCTGAATCATCACCTGACGGATCGCGCCGCTCATCTATTTCCTGATTCCGAGAAACTGCGCGAGCCGCGCCTTGACGTCCGCGTCGCGTGTTGCGCGGCCGATCAGCCCGGACGACGCCAGGCCCTTCAAATCTCCAGGCGACTGGCCGTCGCGCAGCGCTTTAAGCGTCGCATAGACCGCTTGCGTCGCGGCCGCGAACGGCGCGTGGCCCTGCAAAGCGATCCGCGCCCGCTGGCCGGCAAGATAGTCCCGATCGACCAGTTCTTCGGGGAAGCCGCCGAGCACGATCGGCAGCGTCGTCGCCCCGCAGATCGCCTCCAGCTCGGCGCATGTTTTGATGCCGGTGAAGAACAAGGCATCGACGCCGGTGGCTTGATAGGCCTTTGCACGCGCGATCGCGTCATCGAGACCGGAGACCGATGCAGCGCCGGTGCGCGCCATGATCACCAGAGCCGGATCGGCGCGCGCGTCCAGCGCCGCCTTGATCTTGCCGACGCCCTCCTCCAGCGAGATCAGTTGCACTCCCGGTTGGCCAAAAGCCTGCGGCAGCAAGGTGTCTTCGATGGTGAGGCCCGCAGCACCGGCGGCCTCCAGTTCCTCAACCGTGCGGCGGACATTGAGCGCGTTGCCGTAGCCGTGGTCGGCATCGACCAGCACTGGCAGTTTGGCCGCGCGCGACATCCGGCGCATCTGTTCGGCGAGTTCGGTCAGCGTGATCAGTGCAATATCGGGATCGCCCAGCACCGCAAGCGACGCGACCGATCCGCCGAACATGCCGACCTCGAAGCCGAGGTCCTCCGCCGTGCGGATCGAAATCGCATCATAGACCGACGCGGGTCGAATACAGGTTGATCCCGACAGAATCGAACGCATTGCATCGCGGCGCTTTCGAAAGGTCATCGCGAAATCCTTGGACTTTGTCATGGGTCGTCGTTGCGAGGAACCACCGGGTCGCAATGACGAGCCTCACATCGCTAGGCGAATTCCAAAATCAGTGCGTCGACGGCCAGTGTGGCGCCGGCGGCCGCATGAATTTTCTTGACCGTGCCGTCGCGTTCGGCGCGCAGCACGTTCTGCATCTTCATGGCCTCGACCACGGCGAGCGTTTCGCCGGCCTTGACCTCCTGGCCCTCGCTCACTGCGATCGACACCACCAGCCCGGGCATCGGGCACAGCAGCTTCTTGCCGGTATCGACCGCGGTCTTGACCGGCATCAGCCGCGCCGCCGCGGCTTCCGATTCGGTGAAGACATTGACCGCAACTTCAAATCCCTGATGCGCAAGGCGGAAGCCGTTGGCGATCGGGCGCACCTGCATCGCCACCAGATGGCCGTCGATGGTGCCCTGCCAGACCGGATCGCCGGGCTTCCATGGCGAAACCAGATGATGCCGATTGCCGGGCACGCCGTCGGCGCCGATAAAGCGCACCGCGATATCATCGGCTTCGCGGGCAACATCGAGCGCGATTTCATGGCGGTCCAGCCAAACCGCGCGGCGGCGTTCGCGCTTCACCGGGCGGCCGATCATCTGGCCGGAAATCTGCCGCTTGCGTTCGCCGAGCACATGATCGATGGCCGCCGCGACCGCGGCTAACCGGCGTGCGATCTCGCCCTCCGGCGCCCGAGCCGCAAAGCCCTTCGGAAACTCTTCGGCGATGAAGCCGGTGGAAAGATTGCCCTCGCGCCAGCGCGGGTGGTGCATCAGCGCCGACAGGAACGGAATGTTGTGGCGGATGCCGTCGATGTAGAACGAATCGAGCGCGGTCGCCTGCGCCTCGATAGCGGCGGCGCGCGACGGCGCGTGGGTCACAAGCTTGGCGATCATCGGATCGTAATAGATCGAAATCTCGCCGCCCTCCTGCACGCCGGTATCGTTGCGAACGGTTGTCCCGTTGATGCTGCTTTCGACCGGCGGGCGATATTTGACCAGCCGCCCGACCGAGGGCAGGAAGTTGCGGAACGGATCTTCCGCATAGACCCGCGATTCCACTGCCCATCCGGTCAGCGTGACATCCTTCTGCGCCAGCGAAAGCGTCTCACCGGCCGCGACGCGGATCATCTGCTCGACGAGATCGATTCCGGTGATCAATTCGGTCACCGGATGCTCGACCTGCAGTCGCGTGTTCATCTCGAGGAAATAGAAGCTCTTGTCCTGCCCTGCGACAAACTCGACGGTTCCGGCGGAATCGTAATTGACGGCCCTGGCGAGGGCTACGGCCTGTTCGCCCATCTTGCGACGGGTGGTCTCGTCGAGCAACGGCGACGGCGCTTCCTCGATGACCTTCTGGTTCCGGCGCTGAATTGAACATTCGCGCTCGCCGAGATAGATCACATTGCCATGTTTGTCGCCGATCACCTGAATTTCGATATGGCGGGGATCGACGATGAATTTCTCGATGAAAACGCGATCGTCGCCGAACGACGATTTGGCTTCGGCTTTGGCCAGACCGAATCCCTCGGCAACTTCCGAGGTCGAATGCGCGATCCGCATCCCCTTGCCGCCGCCGCCGGCGGAGGCCTTGATCATGACGGGATAGCCGATCTCATCGGCGATCTTGACGGCATGCTTGTCGTCCTCGATGACGCCGAGATGGCCCGGCACCGTGGAGACGTTGGCTTTGGCGGCGGCTTTCTTGGATTCGATCTTGTCGCCCATCGCGGCGATGGCGCCCGCATTGGGTCCGATGAAGACGATTCCGGCCTTCGCCAGCGCGCGAGGAAAAGTCTCGCGCTCGGACAGGAATCCATAGCCCGGATGCACGGCCTCGGCGCCGGTCTTGCGGCAGGCCTCGATGATCTTGTCGATCAACAGGTAACTTTCGGCCGCCGCCGGCGGCCCGATCAGAACGGCATCATCGGCCATTTCGACGTGGAGCGCGTCCCGGTCGGCCTCGGAATAGACCGCGACCGTTTCTATTCCCATGCGGCGGGCAGTCTTGATGATCCGGCAGGCGATCTCGCCGCGGTTGGCGATCAGAATTCGTTTGAACATGGGCTTGTTTACTTGCAACCTTTGGGCGGGGCACTCACGGCCAATCTGGCACGCGGGGGCGGATGTAACAATTCCGTCGTACAGCAAAACCCGGCGGAGGCAACGGTTGATATGCCCGAAACCCACTTCTCCGGGAGGTATTCATCCGCCGGAATCCATCCCGCAAGACCAGCCAGAAACAGGACCAGCCAGAAACCGGTTGGTCCCATCTTCAACTGCACCCTAGAATGCTGCCACCCGCGTTCTCTTATTGCCAGAGCGACCCATCGATGCGTTCGTTGATCTTCATAGTGGCATTGCTCTCGGCAAGCCAGAGCTGGGCTGCCAACCCGATCGTCAGGGACGGACGCACCATTCAGCTCGCCGACGTAACCTACAGACTCGACGGCATAGATGCGCCGGAGTTTGATCAGATATGCATCGACGAACACGCTGATACATGGGCTTGCGGCGTTGCAGCGCGCGATCAACTGACGAGCCTGATCGGCAGCCATCAGGTCCACTGCGAGGATCTGGGTGCCGATACCAGCTACCGGAAACGACATATCGGCATCTGCACGGTTGAAAGCGAACCCGTCAGTCTGAACCAGCTCCTTGTTCGCCAGGGCTACGCCTTAAATTCGGAGCCGTCAGCGAAGGGGCGATTCAAGGACGACGAGGCGGCTGCGAAAGATAATCGCCTGGGACTTTGGAAGGGCTGTTTTGTAGCTCCGCAGGAATTCCGGCATGGACGAAAGGACGGCGCCCTGTTGGGCGGATCGTGCCGAGCGGACAAGGATCGCGAGATACGCGACGTACTGTTCCCCGATCATCCCGCCATGCCGTCCGGGTGCAGCATCAAGGCCAAGCATGCCATACGCGCGCGCGTCACCGGCAATGTCGGCGTCTATCAGATGCAGGGGTGCCGCAACTATCCTGCCCTGGCCAAACCGGATCGCTGGTTTTGTTCCGAGGAAGATGCTCAAGCCGCCGGGTTTCGGAGGGCGTATAATTGTCGGGCAAACGCCGGACGACCGAAATAACAATATCCGTTGAACCAGGTGCCGAGAGGATCAGCCTTGCCCGGGACAGCCCTTGAAGCGCGCACGCTTGCCTGTAACAATTCCGTCGCGCAGAAAAACTAAAGAGAGGCAACGGTCTAGGCCGAATTCTGCTTGTCATGGAGAGATTTTGATGCGCCGCGCAACCCTGATGCTCGCCGCCGGCCTGACCATGCTGTTCGCGACCGCTGCATCGGCGCAAAATGACCGGCCCAGGAATCTCATTCTGTTCGTGCCGGACGGATTGCGGGGACGGATCGTGACGCCGCAGACGGCGCCGACGATGGCCGAAGTCCGCGACAAGGGCGTCAATTTCAGGAATTCACACTCGCTGTTTCCGACCTTTACCACCGCCAACGCCTCCGCGATGGCGACCGGCCACTATCTCGGCGATACCGGCGATTTCAGCAACACGATCTACACCGGTTATCCGGTCGAGGCCGCGGGCGGCACCGTCACGCCGTTCCTGGAGGCCGATCCGGTTCTCCACGATGTCGATGAGCATTTCGGCGGCGACTATCTGAATGAGGAAACCGTGCTGAAAATGGCGCGCGCCAAAGGCTACAGCACGGCCGCGATGGGCAAAGTGGGCCCCACCCTGATTTTCGACCACACCGACAAGACCGGCGCCGACGGCCTGCATTCAATCGTGATCGATGACGCCACCGGCGACACGAAGAAGGGCGTGCCGCTTTCGCAGGAGATGCAGGAAGCGCTGACCAAGGCCAACCTTCCGCTGGTCACGCCCTCGCGCGGCGAGCATGCCAAGATCGGCGACGCCAGGACGCCGGGTACCCTGGTGCCAAACACCACCCAGCAGGCCTATTTTGCCGATGTCGCCACCAAGGTCGTGCTGCCGATGTTCAAGGCCCGCAACAAGCCGTTCGTGCTGGTGTTCTGGTCGCGCGATCCGGACGGCAGCCAGCACAATCAAGGCGATAGCCTCAATACCGTGACCCCCGGCATCAACGGTCCCACCTCGATGGCCGGCATCCGAAATGCCGACGACAATCTGGCGCAACTGCGCAAGGCGCTCGACGATCTCGGCCTTGCCGCCAACACCAACATCGTCATCACATCCGACCACGGCTTCTCGACGATTTCAAAGGAGAGCAAATCCAGTCCCGGGGCAAAAGGAAGCTACGACGACACGCCGAAGGATTTCCTCCCGATGGGCTTTCTCGCGATCGATCTCGCCAAGGCGCTTGACCTGCCGCTGTTCGATCCAAACAACAAGAACGCGCGCGTCGCCGATAATACGCATCCCAAGGCCGGTAACGGCCTGCTCGGCAATGATCCGGACAAGCCCGACCTCGTGGTCGCCACCAATGGTGGGTCGGATCTGATCTATTTGCCGAACCGAGACAAGAAGCTGGCGGCGCGCACGATCAAGGCGTTGCTCGCGCAGGATTACGTCAGCGGGCTTTTCGTCGATGACAAGCTCGGACGTTTCCCCGGCACGCTGGAAATGTCGCAGCTCGGTCTCAAGGGCAAGGCGGTCACGCCGACCCCGTCGATCGTGGTCAATTTCCGCACTTACGCGACCGGCTGCGACGAACCGACCAATTGCTCGGTCGAAGTCGCCGATACGGTGCTGCGGCAGGGCCAGGGCATGCACGGCAGTTTCGGCCGCGGCGACACCCTGAATTTCACCGCGGCGATCGGGCCGGACTTCAAGGCCGGCTATGTCGATCCGCTGCCGGTCAGCAACGCCGACGTCGGTATGACCATCGCGCAATTGATGGGGTTGCGTACCGCGGCCGCAGGCGGATTGACAGGCCGGGTGATGTCGGAGGCCTTGCCCAACGGCATTATCCCGAAGGCGGCCGACGGAACGATCACCTCCAAGCCCGCGGCAAACGGGCTGCGGACCGTCCTCAAGTACCAGCGCGTGCTGTCGCAGCGTTATTTCGATGCGGCGGGATTTCCGGGACGGACGGTCGGCCTCGATGCAGAAGGCGACAAGCGAAAAACGGCGGGGAAGTGACCCCGCCGTCCTGGAGCGTTTTCCAGCGACGTGGATACCGGTTCGCGTGAAAAAAACGCGTCAAATAAAGAAGTGGAGCTTCCATTCCGATCCAATCGGAACGGAAGCTCCAGCCCGCGGTTCCGAGTGAATTCACATTCCGATGTCGAACACGTTCGGGAGGTGTGCCAGGGGCAGCGCGGCCGCGCCCACAATGGTGGCGACCAGTCTCATCAGGGTACGGCTGCTGCGGTGCTTGCCCCGCATCTGGCTTGCGATCCATTCAAGCACTTCGGTATCGACGCCGACCGCCCGGGTCGGTGCCCAGCTTTCGATTGCCGTGTCCGGCGACAGCGCAACGGTGCGCGGCGGCACCGGCAAGCCGGACGCCGAGGCGGCGTGGTGCACGACCGCCTTGGCCAACAGGTCGTCGAAACGTCCGTCGTCGCTGCGCTCGGCGGCGGCATCGTTGATTTCAAACAGCGCTTCGGCTTCGGCCCGGCTGACCGGCTGGTGCTCGACCGCAGACGCGGTCAGGATGCGCGCGCACCAGGCGGCGTCGGCGGCATCCAGCGCGCGGGAAAAGTGAACACGGCCCTTTGTGGTGGGCCCCTCGCCGGTGATCACGCCATCGCGCACCATCGTCAGCGCTTGCGCGGCGGTGTTCCGGCAGGAAATCTTCGGGGTTTCGGTGGCGCCGATCAGTTCGGCAACGTTGGCGGTAGAGGCAGACATTGGTACTTCTCGTTTTCTTCTTCTGGTTCAGCATTTCCATGCGGGCGTAAACGAATGGTTAATGATTCGAAACTTGCGCTCCGACATTTTTAAATGGTTGCTGATTGGTCGCTGTGACGTCCGTCACGGTTCATGTGCATCGCAACATGGTCCGGCAGGGGTGGGGCGCGCAAGCGGCAAGATCGGGGCAATTATGTTTCTGAAGCCGTTGTGGTTTTTCCGTTGCGGGGGGCGGGATCAAAAGAAGATGCTAGGAATTCCTCAGGGTTGAGAAGAATTTTATCCTTTTGCGGGGGCCGTTCCGTTCGGCTACCCCTGCCCCTATGATCAGGCGACGGATTTCATCCCTGACTGAACGACATGAGGTCGAAATGGCTCTTCAAATTGGCGCTGTGGCCCCGGATTTCGAGGCCGAAACCACCGACGGCAAGATCAAATTCCATGACTGGATCGGCAACAGCTGGGCGCTGCTGTTCTCGCACCCAAAGGATTTCACCCCGGTCTGCACCACCGAGCTCGGCGCGCTCGCGAAGCTGAAACCGGAATTCGACAAGCGCGGCGTCAAACTGATCGGACTAAGCGTCGACCCCGTGGACCGGCACGCAAAATGGTCCGAAGACATCAAGGAGACACAGGGCGCTGCGCCGAACTATCCGATGATCGGCGATACCGATTTCAAGGTGTCGAAGCTCTACGACATGCTGCCGGCATCCGCTTCCGGCGACGTCGCTACCCGCACTGCTGCCGACAACCAGACGGTCCGCAACGTCTTCATCATCGGGCCGGACAAGAAGATCAAGCTGGTGCTGGTCTATCCCATGACGACGGGACGCAATTTCCAGGAAATCCTGCGTGTGATCGATTCGTTGCAGATGACGGCGAAGCATCGCGTCGCGACACCCGCTGACTGGAAGCAAGGCGAAGACGTCATCATTTCCGGTTCGGTCAGCGACGACGAGGCCAGGACGATCTATCCGCAGGGCTGGAAATCGCCGAAGCCCTATATCAGGATCGTGCCACAGCCGAAGTAACGTTGTTGCCGCCACGGCAACCAGCACCTTGACCTGAACTTTGTCATGGCCGGGCATACGGTGCTTTTGCCCTACCATGACGAAGAATAGAGCTTCAGATTTCCGGCGCTATCCAGCCGGCGATCATCAGCCCGATGGTGGCCGACACGGCGGTCACGAATGTTCCCCAGCACACATCGACCACGACCACCGGCCAGGTCCAGTGCTTCAAAAGCGACAGCGAGGTAAGCTCGAACGTCGCGTAGCAAAACAACCCGAACAGCGCGCCGTACAGCAGTGTCGATTGCCACGTCGCGGTTGCCGGACCGCTGACGAAGATCAGGATGCCCACCACGTAAAGCAGATAGAACAAGATCGCAGGTGCGAGCCTGACGTCACCGAGCATGTCGCCGACCTGCGAGGTGAAAAAGCCTTTGGCGATGGTCCCGAGAAACAGAAAATCGATCGGGATCATCACAATCAATGTCGCCAGATAAAGAATGGCGTATCGTTTCACTTTATCCTCCCGCGCTGTTTGCGCGTGCATCTCCATGTACGCAGCGGACGGGATAAGGTTGCAATACATTTCAAAGACGGACCCAAACGCCCGACTTCCGAGTTGACCGCCTGATGGCCAGCAAATCCTTACCTCCCTGCATCGTCTGGTTTCGCGACGACCTGCGCCTTTCCGATCACTACGCCTTGCACGCCGCCTCGAATACCGGCGCGCCGACGATTTGTCTTTATGTGCTCGATGAGGTGAGCGGAGCGCCGAATGCACGTCCCCTTGGCGGCGCAGCGCGCTGGTGGCTGGCGCAGTCGCTCCAGGCCTTGCAAAAAAGCCTGCACTCGATCGGCGCAGCGCTGGTGCTGCGCAAAGGGCCCACGGCCCGGATCATCGCCGAATTGGCTCGCGAGACCAACGCCGAAGCGGTGTTCTGGAACGACATGGCGCAAGCGCCGCATCGGGCCATCGCCGATCAAACCGCCGCCGCACTGAAGGAGATCGGCGTCACGTCGCACAGCTTTCCAGGCGATCTCTTGGTGGCCCCCGCCGAGATCCGCAACAAGGAAAACAGAGGACTACGGGTATTCACGCCGTTCTGGCGCCGCGTGCAGGCCCTGGGCGAACCGCGCACACCTGTGCCCGCGCCGAAGCGGTTGCGGCCCGGACCGAACCTTGCAAGCGACAGCATCGGAGGCTGGGGTCTCGAACCGAAGCAGCCGGATTGGGCCGGAGGACTGCGCGATATGTGGACGCCGGGTGAAATATCCGCTCACGCTCTGCTCGGCGCATTTCTTGAAGGCGGTGTGGCCGGATATGCCATCGGCCGCGACCGACCCGATCGCAACGCCACGTCAAGGCTCTCCCCGCATCTGCGCTTTGGCGAGATCAGTCCAAGGCAGGTCTGGCATGCCGCGCGCTTTGCCGCCGCCGGGCGCCATGGCCTTGCCGATAGCATCGACAAGTTCCTGAGTGAATTGGGCTGGCGTGAATTCTGCCGTCATCTGCTGTTTGACGTCCCGGACCTGGCAACCCGAAACCTGCAAGGCGCGTTCAACGCCTTTCCATGGAGGCACAACGACAAGGCCCTCCAGGCGTGGCAACGCGGTCTAACCGGTTACCCCATCGTCGATGCCGGGATGCGCGAACTCTGGCACACCGGCGTCATGCACAATCGAGTACGGATGGTTGCCGCGTCGTTTCTGGTCAAGCACCTCCTGATCGACTGGCGCGAGGGAGAAAAATGGTTCTGGGACACGCTGGTCGACGCCGATCCCGGCAGCAATCCTGCCAACTGGCAATGGGTCGCCGGCTGTGGCGCGGACGCCGCGCCCTACTTCCGCGTGTTCAATCCAATTCTGCAGGGCGCAAAGTTCGATCCCGATGGCGTCTATGTCCGACGCTGGGTGCCGGAACTTGCGCAGTTGCCGACCGGCGTGATCCACCAGCCATGGAGTGCGAGGCCACTAGAGCTTGCAAGCGCGGGCGTGGAGCTTGGCAAGACCTATCCGAAGCCGCTCGTCGATCACCGAAGGGGCCGCGAACGCGCACTCGCCGCCTATGCAAAAGTCCGCAGCGCATAGACACGTTCGCTCCAACGTGCCGGATCAACCACCCTTTTCTCGCAGCCGAGTCAGACCCGCGCGCGCCGGTTGACCAGAAAGACCGCCGCGGCGCAGGCAACCATGCCGGCCATCGCGATCCGGTCGAGCCGTTCGCCGAACAGGATGAAGGCCATCAGCGCGGTCACCGCCGGCACCAGGTAGAACAGGCTCGCCACCGACGTGGCTGCCGAGCGCCGGATCAGCCAGTACAACAGCCCGATCGATCCGATCGACAGCACCACCGCGAGCCAGACCACCGACAGCACGAACTCGCTGGTCCAATGCACCGCATTGCTCTCGAACAGCCACGCGCCGACGGCGAAGAAGATCGTGACCGCGACGTACTGGACGAGATTGCCGGCCCGCCAGTCGATGTCGCCGCAATAGCGCCGCTGATAGAGCGTTCCCAGGGTGATGCTGACCAGCGACACGCCGGAAGCCAGCCAGCCCCAGCCCGCGTCCCCGCTCATGGGGCGGTTATGCAGGATCAGCACCACGCCGCCGAGTCCGAGCAGCAGCCCGCTCCATTGCAGCGGCGAGACGCGTTCGCCGAGCCAGCGGTTCGCCAGGGTCGAGGTCAGGATCGGCTGCAGGCCCGGAATCAGCGCCGAGAGTCCGGCCGGAATCGAATGCGCGATCGCAATCGCGGTCCCGCCCAGATAAAACCCGTGCACCAGGATGCCCGCCGCCACGCTGTGGGCAACGCCTGACCGGCTTGGCCAGGTTGGCCGCGCGATCGCGACAATGATCGCCATCAGCCCGACCACCAAAATCATGCGGATTGCGAGATAGGTCAGCGGCTCGGCGCTGTTCAGCACATATTTGGTGCCGATAAAGCCGGTACTCCAGAGCACGACAAAAATCGCCGGCGCCGCCCGCGCGGCAAAAATTTCAAAGTCTTTGCTCATTTGCAGCACTGATTGCCTGAACATGTGTTATCCGGCAATCGTAAATCCGGCGGGACCGCTCGCTGGAAAACGCAGATCGAAGACGCGGCGGCGAGTCCATTCGCGGCGTGCCGACTTTCCGGGAAGGTGATGCACCTGCAATTCCAGACCGTCGATGTGTTCACCGGCAAACAGTTTGCGGGCAATCCGCTGGCCGTTGTCCTGAACGCCGAGGCACTGACGAGCGGGCAGATGCAGGCGATCGCGGCCGAA